>JBBSSO010000217.1:0-4552 GCA_038241905.1 Cytophagales bacterium
ACAGCGCCTACTCGCCGATAGACAGCGTTTTTGTAAACGGCAAACTGACCATGGGCGAAAACATTGCAGATATTGGCGGTTTAAACATTGCATATACGGCCTTGCAGAAAGCCATTGCGGGGAAAAACGTCTCTAAAATTGATGGTTTTACGCCAGAGCAACGGTTCTTTTTAGCGTGGGCCCAAATTTGGCGCACCAATGCCACGGCCAACTATCTGCGCCAGCAAGTGTTAACGGATCCTCATTCTCCGGCTACTTTCCGGATTAATGGTCCGCTTTCTAACATGCCCCAGTTCTACAAGGCCTTCGGTTGCGGGCCGGGCAACAAAATGTACCGCCCAGAAGCTGAGCGTATTAAGATTTGGTAAATCTGTTTTAGAGCTTGTTTAAGTTTTGATTTTGCCGGCGAAAACAGGAAGCGAAAGGTTCTGACGAAGCGTTTCCCCGAAATCATTCGGGGTGTGCCATTACCGCAATATAGCAGCGCTATGGTGAGAGAAAAAGTCAAAGTCAGGTTCTTTTGATCCTGTTTGTAGCGCAAAAGACAAATTTAAACATGCTCTAAAGCCAGAAATTCAGTGGTGAGAAGCTTTATATGCCTCATGAACGGGCGGTGGGCTTGGCTTTTATATGGAAATTTTGCTGCTGGTTGTTGTTTTTTTGGTCCATAGACCGATATTATTTCCGGATTTATTTTGCTAATGATATGACGCGCACCGTCATGCCAATGTCTTTCAGGGGCCATTTTACGGGGTCAACTTCTACGGCGGCTATTTGATCTACTACATCCATTCCTTCTAAAACCTCGCCAAAAACCGTGTATTGCTGGTCTAAGCTGGGCACGCCGCCTTCCGTTCTGTAGGTGGCTTGCTGTGCTGGGCTAAGTTTTAGGTTAAACTCTTTCATGTAGCCGTCTATTTCATATTGCTTTAATTTTTGGCCTTGCACGATGTAGAAATCGCGGTTAGAAGACATACGCTCGGGGTTTTCATCATCACCGTAGCGGGCCATGCCCACGGCGCCGCGTTTGTGGAAGTATTTCGGTTTTACCTCGGCCGGAATCTTGTATAGGCCAATGCTCATAGTTTGAAAATCTGATCGCCCTCCCTGAATCATAAAATCTTTCTCGACCCTGAAAAACACAGTGCTATCAAAAAAGCCGTAGTTGGCGAGCCGTACAAAATTAGCCCGGTGCAAGGGAGTGTCTTTGAATAACCTAATTTTAATATCGCCTATGGGCGTTTTAATCAGAATTAGCGTGTCTTGAGCGTGCGCTAAACCATAAGCGGTTAAGGAATCTACCGCCGTTTCCTGGTTCAAAAGAGCGGGCACCGGACGGGGAGGGACAACAGGCGCGGTAATTTCTTCCGTTTTAGTACGGTTTTGCCCACAAGCAAATAGCCCAGACAAAAGATACAGGATTAACAAATGCTTGATAGGGAAAATAGGAAGAATAAATGGCATGCCGTTGGAAATAGTTTTACCGTTTGCGAAGAAGTAAATCTATACGTTGATAATTACAATCGCAAAAAGGAAGAGTGCAGCCTAAGCTATTAGAGCATGTTTAAATTTCGAGTTTGCAGCGGAAACGCAAAATTGAAAGAAGCAGTTTTGGACTTTCACACCTTAATTACAAAGCACAAAATCTACTTCTGTTTAACACCGGCCAAATCTGACGGCCTTAATTCTAAATTTACTGTCTTAGTATTTTGCAATCGACTTTGCAAAATATTTAAATAAGTACAATGGTAGAATATATGATTTTTCTATATAAAAAAGCCTAATACGTGTAAAATAATTGAAAGTTTCGGTGATTTTAAGTTGAATTATAAAATTATTCTTGTACATTTAATAAATATTAATCCATTTTTAATCCTTTTGTCCACCTCCCAAACAAAGTGTTTTATGTTAAACAATTACAAACAATTACCCTCTTTTAAGTTTTTGATTGGTGCAGCTATCATTGCCACTTCTTTAACGTTCCAGAGTTGCGAGCAAACGGAAGATACCGTTAGCCCCCAGGACCTAGTTGGTCAGTCTGAGAGTGGTGCCATCATTGCTGGTAAGTACATTGTGGTGCTTAAAAAAGAAAGTGGTTTGCGATTGTCAGCATCTGCCTCTTACAATGAGCGCGTAAGCCAGGTTCGGAACTTTGGCCAGCAAATGCTGCGTGAGCGCGGTATTGATCCAGAATCTATTGAAACTTCTTACGGCAAAGCATTAAACGGTTTCTCCGCTTCCCTTTCTAACTCTGAAGTAGAAAAATTGCGCCGCGATGGTCGGGTTGCGTTTATTGAACAAGATAAAATTATCAGTCTGGCCAAACCAGGTAGTGGCGGAACCACGCAGGCTGCTCAGGAAATACCGTATGGCATTGCCCGCGTTGGCTACGCCGATGGTACCGGTAAAACAGCTTGGGTTATTGATACCGGCATTGACTTAGATCACCCAGACCTGAATGTAGACGTTAACCGTAGCCGTTCAATGTTTACATCCGGAAGAGACGCTAGCTCTGCCGATGACGGAAACGGCCATGGTACACACGTGGCGGGTACCATTGCCGCTAAAAACAACAACATTGGCGTAATTGGCGTGGCTTACAATGCATCCGTGGTAGCGGTGAAAGTATTGGATTCTCGCGGAAGCGGTTCTACCTCTGGGGTAATTGCCGGTATTGACTATGTGGCAGCTAACGGAAAAGTAGGTGATGTAGCCAACATGAGTTTAGGTGGCGGCGTTTCTACGGCTTTGGATGATGCGGTTATCAACGCGGCCAAAGGAGGGGTAATCTTCTGCCTGGCTTCTGGCAATGAATCAGATGATGCCAACAACCATTCTCCGGCGCGTGCCAACGGTGTAAATATTTACACCATTTCGGCCATGAACAACACGGATACCTGGGCCTCATTCTCTAACTACGGCAACCCGCCGGTAGATTTCTGCGCACCGGGCGTTAACATCAAATCTACCTGGAAAGGTGGCGCTTACAATACCATCAGTGGTACTTCTATGGCAACTCCGCACGCGGCGGGCGTTATGCTAATCACGGGCGGTAAGCCAACTACCAGCGGTTTCGTTAAAAACGATCCAGACGGTAACTCTGATCCAATCATCCATTTGTAATCAAAAAGATTCCCACATCAAAAGGCCGACTCTGTATTCAGGGTCGGCCTTTTCTGTTTTAGGGCTGTTTTTCTAAAAACAGCCCTAAAACAGAAAGATTAAACTTCTGGAGCAGTTTCTTCGCAACTAATGTCTTTGAACACTTGGTCGATGGCGTCTTCGGCGGTGCGCAGTTTCTGTTTGCAGAGTTTAATTAGTTCAGAAGAGCGCTGTACTTTCTGCGTCAATTCATCTACGTCTACGTTATCATTCTCAATGGCTTTCAGAATAGCTTCTAATTCTAGGGTTGCTTCTTTATAGGTTGGGCTTTTCATAGTAGTAGGTAAAGAAAAAGGTTGAGTTTGCTAAAATTAATAAATCTGGAAGATGGAATTTTCCTATCCATGGTTTATTGAAAAAGGTCTGGCATTTCTGTTTTGGTAACGGTGCTTTGAATGCTGCCTGCCAGCAGGCGCGTCTTTATTTTGTCGCCTGGTTTAACTTGGTCCAAAGACCGAATCAACTTGCCGTTAACGGTAGTTAACGTGTAGCCGCGTTGGAGCATTCTTTCAGGATCATGGACCCTGATATCCATTTCTTGAAGCTGCAATTGGTGTTTCTTAATCTGCACCAAATCTTTGGCGGCATACGCCAGCTTGTGGTGCATTGTCTGAAAAAGCATTTGCATTTTCTGCGTTTTTTGCTCGGCAGCGTATTGCAGGCAGTGTTCTTGGTGCACCAAGTTTTGTTTGGCTATGCCGATGGTTTTGGTACTGGCATTTTCCAGCTGCTGCCGATGGTAGTTTTGCTTGTTTTTCTGACTGAATAATAGCTGTTGTACCACCTGCGTTAGGCGCATTTCTTCACACTTGAGGTGGTACTGTTCGTCAGATAAAAACTTTTTAGGTTTATCAGAAAGTATTCTGGTTTGGCTTTCTAATTCCGTTTGGTGGTTTTGCAGAAAAGTACCAGTCCGTTGCTCCAGCCTAGAAGTCTGCTGGCTAAGCCACTGAACTTCGGTGCGCGTACGCAAAGTGGATACGTCCTTTATCTGGCGCAACACCTCCTCTAGGTGCGCTTCATATGCATTGCATCGGTCTATTAAAAAAGCCGCTACGGCGGTGGGGGTTTTCAGAGAAGTATGCGCCACCAAATCAGTCACAGATTCATCTCTTTCATGCCCGATGCCCGTTAACACCGGCAGCGCCATTTGCGCCACCGTGGCGGCCAACTCATACTGATCAAAGCACAGCAAATCCGTTTGCGAACCACCACCCCGAATAATTACAACGGCATCAAAAGCGGGCCGCTGAAGACTTACTCGGTGCAACGCCGCTTGAATGGAAGAAACGGCCTCGTTGCCTTGTACACTGGCCTCAAACGTGGTCAGCTTAAACGCGTAGCCAAACGGATTGCTAGCCAGCTGAGCCATGAAATCTTGATATCCCGC
>JBBSSO010000218.1:0-4550 GCA_038241905.1 Cytophagales bacterium
CTTACTTGCAGAATGCCTGATCTAATCACCGAGTCGCCGGGGGCTAATCCTTCCAGAATCTGAATCATACTCTCAGACCGAAGGCCAATTTTTACTTGTTTTGGAACCGCTTTTCCGTCTTTAGCCAGATACACCAAATGGCCATCGGCCTCCGGAATAATTGCTTCTGACGGAATAAGTATGGCTTCTTCAATTTCTTTGAGGGCTAAACTGATTTTGACGAACGCGCCGGGCTTTACTTCTTCGTTGCTGTTAGCATACCGGGCTCTTACCTGCACGGTGCGGGTGGCGGGGTCTATGTTAGGCTCAATGGCGTAAATATTGGCTTTGTAGGTGGTGGCATCTCCATCGATGGTAAACGAAATCTCATCGCCTACTTTAATTTGCTGGATGTAGCGCCCTGGAATGGTAAAGTTGATTTTAACCGGACTAATATCCACCAGTTTAGCGATGGGAGTGGTGGGGGTAATGTAACCGCCCTGGCTAACCTGCCGCAAACCGATAACGCCGTCAAAAGGAGCTCTGATGTAGGCTTTGGCGAGAGACGCGCGTTGGGCCTGTAAATCTGCCTGGGTAATGCTTAACTGATTTTTAGCTTGCTCATATTCTTGTAAACTGATGTATTCTTTGTCCAGAAGGGTGAGTTGGCGCTTTTCCATGTCTTGGTAAAGCGTGCGGTTAGACTCCAACTTCCGAATTTGGGCTTGCATTTCATCTGCGTTTACGGCCAGCAGCAATTGCCCTTTCCGGACTGTTGTGCACTCTTTAAAGTTGAGTTGGGTAATGCGGCCCGATAATTCACTCCGGATGTCCACTTCTTCATTGGGAAGGATGGTGCCCGTCGCGTTGATTTTATCTGATAGAGATCCTGGATTTACCTGAAATAATTTTACGGCTACTTTTTGAGCCATTGGCCCTTTGGGTGGGCCGCTCTTTGCGTTTCCGTCGTTAGATCCTGACACTTTGTTGTACACCAAGTAGCCAATCAGGCCAACTACCAGTAAAAGCAAAATTAATTTTTTCATTCCGCGGAGGGATTTATGGGGGTATGCAAAATCTTAAAAACTAACGGATTCAGAAAAGGGCTGCCTCTCTGAAAATGTCTTGCGTAAAATTATTGCGTTTTTTGGTACTTTTAGGAATAAGACCAAACAAACCGGCTAAGGTTTAAAAGTCAGACCGAATTTTAGTTAAAATACAGAATTTTCTACTTCAAGAGAAAGAAGGTTCTTCAACCAAACCGCACATGCCTTCCATTTCTAAAAACACGAGCAAAGGTAATTTCTTTCAGGATGTGTATGAAGTTGTGCGACTGATTCCGATTGGGAAGGTGACTAGTTACGGCGCTATTGCTTCTTATTTAGGCTCCAAAGGATCGTCCAGAATGGTGGGCTGGGCGCTTATTTCTTCTCATGACGGGCGGGGAATTCCAGCGCACCGGGTAGTTAACCGAAACGGATTACTTACGGGCAAACAACATTTCGGCTCGCCCACGGCCATGCAAGAACTCTTAGAAGCCGAAGGCGTGCAAGTGATGGAAGACCAGGTAGTAGATTTTGACAAACGTTTCTGGGACCCGGCTCAGGAATTGTTGTAATTGGTTTTAGGCGGGTCTGTTTTAGGCCTGTTTTTTTAAAATTAGCCCTAAAACGGGTTTTTGCGTATGGAGCGTTGTGCTTATTTCTATGTTCGCTAAGTTTCTGGCCAAGTTGCCTTTTTTGGTTAGTCTCTTCAAAGATGCTTTTCTGCTGCTCAAACGCAATGACCCGCTAAGGCTAGCCTCCTCGGCGGCTTTTTTTACGCTTTTCTCTTTACCGCCCATCCTCATCTTGCTTATTTCAGTACTTGGTTCGCTGTTTTCAAACGCTCTGATTACGGGTGAGCTGTTTGACCGTCTGCGCGGGGTGATGGGGGAGAAAGTAGCCAGTCAGGTGGAGCTAATCTTAATTAATTTTCTAGAATTACAGGGCAACGGGCTGGCCGCCGCGCTCAGTTTTCTGTTTCTGATGTTTGTAGCCACCACGCTCTTCGCCGTCATCCAAAATTCTTTAAACCAACTCTGGAGCATTAGGCTGCGCGGCCAGCAGCACATGGGGCAGGCGCTCAGCAACCGGTTTAGAGCGCTGCTCATGATTTTCTCCAGCGGGTTGCTTTTTCTAGCTTCTTTGGTCGTGGAAACCGGTCTTACCTTCATGAACGAGCACTATACGCTCGTGACGGTAGATTTTCAAGTGGGCCTTTTCCGGATGATCAACCGTTTGGTGGCGCTGGTCATTGAAATGGCTTGGTTTGCCATCATTCTTAGGTTTTTACCCTACGCTCTAATGCCGGCCAAGGCCGTTTGGGTGGGGGCGGCGGTCACAGCTTTGCTTTTTTTGGTAGGCAAGTTAGTGCTAGTACAAGTGCTGGTTAACAGCGACTTAAGTTCTTTGTACGCCACCTCGGGCTCCATTGTGGTGCTGTTGCTTTTTATCTTTTATTCGGCACTTATCTTTTTCTTTGGCGCCAGCTTTACGCGTGTGTACGCCCGGCATTTGGGCCAGCCGTTGCCCCTTCAATCCTTCGCGACCTACTACCAAGTGCAGGAAACTGACCAAGACCCGTTTTAAGCCTCTTTTTTCAAAAACAGGCCTAAAACAGGATCTCTATCCGAAGAATATGAATGAACTTTGAAAAATTAAGAGCGATGAAGTGCGGTAAACCGATGGAACAGCAAAAAGTACTGGTTCTTTTGCGCCGCGCTGCTTATTTTTACCTTCCAACAAATCAAACAAGCAATGATGAAAAGCAAAAGGTCTTTGTTCGCGCAAGCGGTAATGGGCGTGGTGCTCCTGGGCTGTAGCCAGCCGATGGTCCAGCAAAAAGCCTCCACCACACCTTCCGCAGAAACGCAGACTAAAGGTGTGGGCTTAGCCATGGAAAACTTGGACCGTAGCGTGTCACCGTGTGAGGATTTTAACCTTTTCGCCAACGGCGGATGGTTGAAAAGAAATCCCGTGCCTGCCGCCGAAAGCCGCTGGGGTTCTTTTAATGAACTAAGAGATAACAACAACGCCGCCCTACAAGCCGTGGTGCACGCTGCCGTAGCCCAAACAAACGCTCCCCAAGGCTCTACCACCCAATTAGTAGGTGATTTTTACGCCGCCGGCATGGATTCTGCCAGCGTAGAACGCGCGGGTATTTCGCCTCTTTCCGCTGAGCTCAACCGCATTAATGCCGTAAAAGACCGTACCACACTGTTGCAAGTGTTGGCCCGGCAGAAACATATTGGCAGTAGCGCTTTGTTTGGTTTTGGAGTGGGGCAAGACCGCAAGAACAGCACCCAGCACATTGCCAGTTTCCGGCAGGCAGGTTTGGGCCTGCCCGACCGCGATTATTACCTGAACACAGATGCTCGGTCTAAAAATATAAAGGCAGAATACCAAAAACACATGGCCAATATGTTTCGCCTTTTAGGCGATGCAGAAGCTGTGGCTAACCAGAATGCCGCTCAGGTTGTAGCGCTGGAATCTCGTCTGGCAAAAGCATCTATGAGCCGCGTGCAGCAGCGCGATCCGTATGGTACCTATAACAAAATGACCCTGGCGCAACTGCAGCAAACAGTGCCTAACTTTAATTGGTCTACCTTGTTGAGAAACCTTGGCACCACCGCCGTAGATGAAGTAATAGTGGCCCAGCCCGAGTTCTTCAAAGAAGCCAATGCCATGTTGGCTACCCTGCCCGTGGCTGATTGGAAAACCTATTTGCGCTGGCATTTGGTGCGCAGCTACGCCAACTATTTGCCGCAGGCGTTTGTGCAAGAGAATTTTAATTTTTACAGCAAATTCTTGAATGGCACCAAAGAAATGCAGCCGCGCTGGAAACGCGTATTAGGCGTAACCGACAATACCATCGGCGAAGCCTTGGGCCAAGCTTACGTTGAAAAAACCTTCTCGCCGCAGGCCAAAACCAAAGCTCTAGAAATGGTGAATAACCTGCGATCAGCTTTTCTGGAGCACGTAAAAGACTTGGATTGGATGAGCGAACCTACCAAGGTTCAAGCCCTGACCAAACTAAACGCTTTTGCAGTAAAAATTGGCTATCCAGATAAATGGAAAGATTACTCTGGCCTGGAAATTAGCCGCGATTCTTACCTGCAAAACCTGCTGAACGCCTCAGAATGGAGTTACCAAAAAAACGTAGCTAAACTGGGCCAGCCGGTAGACCGCACGGAATGGGGCATGACGCCGCCCACCGTAAACGCCTACTACAGCCCCAGCATGAACGAAATTGTGTTTCCGGCCGGCATTCTACAGCCGCCTTTCTTTGACCCCAACGCCGACGATGCCGTGAATTACGGTGGCATGGGCGCCGTGATTGGCCACGAACTAACCCACGGCTTTGACGACCAAGGTAGCCAGTTTGATGAGCAAGGCAACCTCCGCGATTGGTGGTCAGCTGAAGACAAAGCCAAATTTAAGGAACGCACCAGCGTGGTAGACCAACAATACAGCGCCTACTCGCCGATAGACAGCGTTTTTGTAAACGGCAATCTGACCATGGGCGAAAAC
>JBBSSO010000219.1:0-4536 GCA_038241905.1 Cytophagales bacterium
AGAAAAATGCGTTCCTATATTTGCATCATCACTTACAAACACAGCCAGATATAGACTCCGATGGTCTCTCTCCCTTACATAAAGCGAATGCGCTTCTGCTGTTGCAGCCTCGGCTGCTGTTGTTGCTAACTCCCGGCAACCACTTCCTTTCTGTGCCTTTGGGTGCAGCCCCTCTTTAATTTTTTTTTCATATCAGATTTTCTTGTCATGGCCTCTTCTCAAAAAGAGCATGTGTCTCAGCTTGTGCAGGAGACCAACGGATTGACCCTTGACCAGGTGTTGGCGCTGCTGGTGAGCCGCTACCCCGGGCAGGTCACGTTCTCTACCAGTTTCAGTTTTGAAGACCAGGTTATCTCGCACCACATTCTGCAAAGCGGCTTGCCCATCCAGATTTTTACCTTAGACACGGGTCGGCTTTTTCCTGAAACCTACGCCGTCTGGAGCAAAACCAACGCGGCTTATCAAACCCACGTGAAAGCGTATTACCCCCGCCACGGTCCGCTAGAGGAGTTTGTGCAGACCCAAGGGCCCAATGGGTTTTATGAGTCGGTGCAGAACCGGAAAGATTGTTGCCACATTAGAAAAGTAGAACCTTTAAAGCGCGCACTGGCCGGCAACGCCGTCTGGATTACCGGCCTCCGGGCCGAGCATTCAAGCGGCCGCAGCGACTTGCCAGTTTTTGAGTGGGACGAAGGAAATCAGCTCCTCAAATTCCATCCGCTGCTGCACTGGACAACCCCAGAAGTAATGGCAATCATCAAAGAATACAATATTCCTTACAACGCATTGCATGACCAAGGCTTTTTAAGCATCGGGTGCGCGCCTTGCACCCGGGCTATTCAACCCGGTGAAGATTTTAGAGCTGGTCGCTGGTGGTGGGAAGATAGTAGCAAAAAAGAATGTGGATTACACGTGTCAGAATCGCCGGCGCCGGTGGCCCCGGAGTTGGCTAACTAAATAAAATAGACCCTAATGGCAGTAGCATATACCTTAGATTACCTGGATCAGCTGGAGTCTGAAGCGATTCATATTTTTAGAGAAGTAGCGGGCCAATTTGAGCGCCCCGCCTTGTTATTCTCTGGCGGAAAAGACTCCATTGTGCTGGTGCATTTGGCCCTGAAAGCCTTTAGGCCCGGTAAATTTCCTTTTCCGTTGGTACACATAGACACCGGCCACAACTTTAAAGAAGCCCTGGATTTTAGAGATTACTTGGCAGATAAACTCGGCGAAAAGCTGGTAGTGCGGAGCGTTGAAGATACCATTAAAGCCAAAGGCTTAACGGAGCAAAAAGGCAAGTTGCCTAGTCGGAATGGCCTGCAAACCTATACCTTGCTAGACACCATTGAGGAGTTTAAATTTGACGCTTGTATTGGTGGCGCGCGGCGCGATGAAGAAAAAGCCCGCGCCAAAGAACGCATCTTCTCCGTCCGCGACGAGTTTGGGTCTTGGGACCCTAAATTGCAAAGACCCGAGCTCTGGAATACCTACAACGGCAAAATACAAAATGGCGAAAACGTGCGCGTGTTCCCCATCAGCAACTGGACCGAACTGGATATCTGGAACTACATCCGCCGCGAAAATATTGAACTGCCCAGCATCTACTTCGCGCATGAGCGCGAAGTTCTGGAATTTGAAGGTCAGCTGGTAGCCACCAACGCATTTGTGCAGCTGCACCACACCGATGTTATTGCTCGCAAAACCGTCCGCTACCGCACCGTAGGCGACATGACCTGTACGGCGGCTGTAGAATCTAGCGCCAGTACTTTAGACGACATTATCAACGAGATAATTGCTACCAACACCAGCGAGCGCGGCCAAACAAGAATTGACGACCGCGCCTCAGAAGCCGCCATGGAGGACAGGAAAAAGAACGGGTATTTTTAAAACCTCACCCCCTAGCCCCCTCTCCCGTGGAGAGGAGGAACTCCGCTAATGCGTTTTAGGGCTGTTTTTCAGGAAATGGGCTTAAAACAGAAAACCCTCTTTGTCATCCTGAAAGGAACTTGTGGGCAAACTAGAAATGCGATGTAGAAAGTGCTACTACCATCCGCTTGAAGGACTGTTCGGGAGTTTTACTCCCGAATTAACCTGCCGGGGAGTTCTACTCCCCCGTAAGCCACGAGCAAAAGCTGCAAAAGTAGGGGAGTAGAACTCCCCCGCAGAATGCTTCCGGAGTAGAACTCCGAAAGAGTAATAAAGCAAAGTAGAGTGAAAAAGGGAAAGCAAAAGAGGTCACTTTCCCTCTTTGTCATCCTGAAAGGAGCTTGTGGGCGAACTAGCCAGGCGGTTTAGTAAGTGCTAAAATCTACCGCTGTTCGGGAGTTCTACTCCCGAATTAACCTGCCGGGGAGTTCTACTCCCCCCGTAAGCCACGAGCAAAAGCTGCAAAAGTAGGGGAGTAGAACTCCCCAGCAGAATGCTTCCGGAGTAGAACTCCGAAAGAGCAAAGAACAGCAATAGAGAGCAATAGAGCAAAGTAAAGAGCAAAAGCTGAAAAGAGGTCTCTTTCCCTCTTTGTCATCCTGAAAGGAACTTGTGGGCGAACTAACCAGGCGGTTGCTTAACATACATAAAAGAATTTCGGCTCTGCCGATGGAACGGAAATAAAGTGCTTTTAAAAAATAAACGGTACTTGTTTTTAGCCTGATTTTTAAAGAAAAGCTTAAAAAAGCTTTGCCAGAAAAACTCCTATTTATTAGGAGGGATGGAGGTGGGGCCAAACGATTTAGAAAATGGACATCTTAAGATTTTTAACCGCCGGCAGCGTAGACGATGGCAAAAGTACCCTAATTGGTCGGCTGTTGTTTGACAGCAAATCCATTATGGTAGACCAGCTGGAAGCCCTGGAACGCAGTACCAAAAACAAGGCCGACGGTAGGGTAGATCTGGCGTTGCTTACCGATGGTTTGCGGGCCGAGCGGGAACAAGGCATCACCATTGATGTGGCGTACAAGTATTTTTCCACGCCCAAGCGCAAATTCATCATCGCAGATACGCCGGGCCACATTCAGTACACCCGCAACATGGTAACGGGCGCTTCTAACTCAGATCTGGCCATTATTCTCATTGATGCGCGCCACGGCGTGGTGGAACAAACTCGTCGCCATTCTATTATAGTGTCTTTGCTCAACCTGCCGCATGTGGTGGTGGCCGTCAACAAAATGGACTTGGTTAATTATGAGCAAGATGTGTTTAATGACATTGTGATTGACTACGCGCAGGTGGCCAAATCTTTAGGCCTAAAAAACGTGTCTTACATTCCCATCAGCGCGCTAAACGGCGATAACATCGTAGAGAAATCTGGAAAGTTGGCTTGGTTTGATGGTGAGCCGTTGCTGGGATTGCTGGAAACCGTAAAACTCCACGAAGACATTAACCTGAGTCTGGGCCGTTTTCCGGTGCAGTACGTCATCAGGCCGCAAACCGATGAATTGCCCGATTACCGCGGCTACGCGGGCAAAATAATCAGCGGGGTTTTTAAGAAAGGCGATAAAATAGTGGTGCAGCCATCTGGCGTTGAAAGTACCATTGCCGCAGTAGAAGTAAGCGGGAAAGAAGTAGAAGAAGCGTTCGCACCGCAGAGTGCCGTGCTGCATTTGCAAGACGATGTGGACATAAGCCGGGGCGATCTTCTGGTGAAGCAAGACGCTCCCGTGCAAGTGGCTCAAGAGTTGGAAGTGGTGTTGTGCTGGTTGGGCAATACGCCGTTGGTGCCGCAAAACAAATACCTGCTGCAACTTAACAGCCGTACCGTGCGCTGCGTGGTTAAAGAACTCCACTATAAATTGAACGTCAATACGTTAGAAAAAGAATTGTCGCCGGTTTCTGCGGGTCTGAATGATGTGGTGAAAGCCACCATTAAAACCGCATCACCGTTGCCGTTTGATTCTTACAAAACCCTACGCGCCAACGGCGGCGCCATTTTAATTGACGAAACCAGCAACGTAACCGTGGGCGCTTGTATGATAGAATCGGCGGCCCAAGACAAACCTTTCTGGCCAGAAATTTAGAAGATTAATTTTCCCGGACGCATTTCTTCGGATGGAAAAGAAGCTTCTGTTTTAGGCTTGTTTTTAGAAAAACAGGCCTAAAACAGACTTCCCCCCAAGACCTGAATCCTGCTACACAAAGTTTAAATAATACCCGCTTGCCAAACCTAAAAAAAGCTGGCCTGGGAGAGAATTGCCAAAATGTTAGCCACTTTTTGGCGCAAATCTGGACCCTTGCATCATCATTTATCAGCATAAACTAACAAACTGTTTTGGGGGTGTTTTTAGAAAAACAGCCCCAAAACGCAACAACTAAAAAGCCTTTTTCTTGCGGAGACGGGCGGAGGTGCGCTACCATGAAACAAACAAAAGCCAACGTAATTATTGCCGGCGCCGGACCCGGCGACCCAGACCTGGTAACTGTGAAAACGGCCAAGGCGCTGCGCCAGGCGCAGGTTATTCTGGTAGATCGGCTGGTAAGCCAAGAAATTCTGGAAAATTATGCATCGCCGGAGGCGGAGATTGTGTACGTGGGCAAGCAATGCCG
>JBBSSO010000220.1:0-4535 GCA_038241905.1 Cytophagales bacterium
AAATCATGCTGCCGATGTAGCCCAAAGAAAACCCGCGGGCACTTAATTTGTCAAAACGGTCATCGGTCGCAATTTCCGGCAGGTAGGAATTATAGAAAACAATGCTGCCGCTAAAACCAATGGCGGCAATCATGAACAGCAAAACAGATATGGAAAACGTATCTTCCGTAAAAAAGAAAAGCGCCATACAGGCAAAAGAACCCATGTAGCAGAAAAAGCGCATAAAGCTCTTTTTGTTGCCGCCGTAATCGGCGAGGGCCGTCAAAAACGGACTCAAAAAGGCTATGATAAGAAATGCGCCAGTGAGCGCGTAACTGTACAGCACCGAAGCTGAAATTTCAAACCCAAAAAACTGCACTATGTCCCCCGTATCCGTCTTAGTTAGCCCTACATAGTAAATGGGAAAGATGGCCGTCGTAATAACCAAAGAGTAAACAGAGTTGGCCCAGTCATAAAAACACCAAGCCCGCAATACTTTAGGGTCATTTTTTAGAGTTTGATTCATGTTGAAAGAGATTGCGCCGTTGTAATGAAAATGAAAGTTCTAGTTAAGCAAAAAAAAGATGTGCTAAGCTATTACCTCCTGATTTATAGGGTAAAATATAGGACCGTACGCCAGTTCTTTTATATTTGCAAGACACTTACCCCTGCTAGCAATGAGTGCCTCCGTGCCGCTCCTGGAGCAAGAACTTCATAGTTTACGCAAGACTGATCCAAAGCTTTTCATAGAAATGCTTTTTAAGCAATACTATGGCCTCCTTTGTCGCTCAGCGGTGCGGTTTACCAAAGATTCTGATGCCGCCGAGGACTTAGTACAAGAGGTTTTCTGTAAAATCTGGCAAAACCACGAAGTGCTGGAAATTAAAACATCTTACAAAGCGTATCTCGTGCGGTCCGTTACCAACCAAGCGCTTAATTACTTAGAAAAACAGAAACGGTTGGTTTTATTAGACAATACCACCAGCCTAGAAAATAATTTTTCGGCTAACTCCACGCAAGAACTAATGGATGGCGCCGATATGGCTGAACGTGTAGCCAAGGCTTTGGAAGCCCTTCCGCCGCAGTGCCGACTTATTTTTGAGATGAGCCGATTTGAGGAATTGACGTATAAAGAAATAGCGGAGACCCTGCATCTTTCTCCTAAAACGATAGAAAACCAAATGGGAAAAGCCCTGCGAATTTTGCGCGAACGGCTTTTAACTCTGCTCATAGGTGCCTTGTTTTTCACTGCTTTAGGTACGTTCACCCAAACTATATCCTTGGTTAAAGAAATTATTTAATAAGGCATAGGGGTTAAAACCCAAATAGCTGTCTTACCCATGACATGACACAAAAGATGATACCTCCCCCTGACCATTCACAGTGGGTAATAATGGCTAAAGCCCTCCGGGGTGAGCTGTCTGAAGCAGAGAAAAAAGATTTTTCTATCTGGCTAAACGCCGATGAAAAACACGCTCAACTATGGGCCGACGCGTCTGATGCTTGGGATAAAACCAGCCATGCCTATGATTCTTCCTTTGAGCCCGATGCGGAACTCGCTTGGGATAAAACCGCCTCAAAACTATCGTTTGAACCAAGTCTTTCTGTTTCAAAAGACCTTGATTATCAGGATGAACAAGCTGACAATGTAAAGCCTTTGTTTGCGTGGAACAATTTTATGCGTTACGCCGCAGCGATACTTGCACTTATTGGCTTAGGATGGTTGGCCTACGCCCAATGGCTACCAACTACCGAATGGACGTCTATTGCTACGCTCTCCGGTGAGCGGAAACTGGTGTATTTGCCAGACAGCAGTATGGCTACCCTAAACGAGAATTCTACCCTAAGCTATCAAACTATTTTTTCTGGCGATAACCGTCAGGTGAAGTTAGCTGGAGAGGCCTTTTTTGAAGTCCGGAAAAATTCACAACAACCATTTATAATAAGCAGCGGACCTGCTCTTACCAAAGTTTTAGGTACTTCTTTTAATGTGCGGGCTTTAAAAAATTCTGATGAGGTTACTGTGGCAGTAGTTTCTGGGAAAGTAGCCTTGATTAATGCTCAAACAGAAAAGGAAGTAGTTCTATTACCCGGTTTTACTGGTTCTCTGAAGTCCTCAGGCCAATTGTTAGCCACGCAAACCAATGTTGCAGAAAGCACTTCCTGGCGAATTCTTTCCTTTGACAACACTTCTCTACAAGAAGTAGCAAACCAACTAAGTCAATTCTTTGGAGTTTCTGTTTCTCTAGCTTCTCCATCGCTGCAAAATTGCTCTTTTACCGGCACTTTTGACCAGCCTAATCTTACAGAAATATTTAAGGTTTTGGCTGCTTCTTCTGATGTATCTATCAAAAAACTGAAATCAAATACTTTCGCAATTTCAGGACTAGGATGCCAGTAAAAGGAGTATCATATCTAAAGCGTTCTTTTCACCTTTTTGTGACGCTTCTTCTTTCCCTAGTGTTTTCGGGATGTGATATTATGGGTTCAGGTCCCTGCTTAGAAGGCTCCGGGATAATTGTTAACCAAACCAGAGACGTAAGTATTTTTACTGGTGTCGATGTAAGAGTGCCGGGTACCGTTCAAATCACGTACGGTCCCAACCATACGGCTCAAATAGAGACATTTGCGGACCTGCAGGCCGAGATCAAGGCAGTTATAATGGGTTCTACTTTAGTAATCTGGTCAGAATCTTGCCTAGATTATGCCAACGACAAGGCCCTTATCCGCATTACAATTCCCTTACTTGAAACCGTAGAATTGCGCAGCGCTGCTTTAGTTACCATCCAGCAACTGAATACGCAAGATAAAATCATGCTCAATTTGTCTGGCTCGGGTTCTATTGATTTTAATGGCATTGTAAATAAATTGAACCTCCTACATTCCGGCTCCGGCGACATTAAGTTAACCGGAGAAACTACGCAACTAGAATCTATTTTAAGCGGTTCCGGCCGAATTCAGGGTTTTGCGCTGTCCGCAGATCAAGCAAAGATTATCTTAACGGGCTCTGGCTACCAACAGGTTTGGGTGAAGGAAAACCTAGATGCCACCATTACCGGAAGCGGAAACATTTATTACTTAGGTGCTCCTACCATCAGCAAATACATGCCTGGCAAAGGCAGTTTGATAAATTTTCAGTAGGCAGGTTGTTTACCTTCTTCTGCTTCGTTTTACGACCTAAATATTTTCTGTTTTGGCAATAAAAATTAAAGATTTTAGTTAGTTAAATATCTGTATTTGATGGTGTTTTTTATATTTGGCGACTCTCCAAATTTTTGTGGAAAAATCTGCTGTTTTAGGCCTGTTTTCGCAAAAACAAGCCTAAAACAGCAGATTAGACTAATAGCAAAACATTTTCGTCAAAGTGATTTTGACTAGTTTTGCTAAGTTGCCCAAGTATCTTCGAAGACGAGAAGGACAATATTCTTCTCTTTCCTTTGTACTTTAATAGTTAATTTTTGAAATTAGGGTTTCTTGCGCCGTTTACCCTAAGAGCTTGTTTAAGTTTTGATTTTGCCGGCGAAAACAGGAAGCGAAAGGTTCTGACGAAGCGTTTTTTGAGCAACATAGCAGCGCTATGGTGAGAGAAAAAAGCGAAGTCAGGTTCTTTTGATGCCTGTTTGAAGCGCAAAAGATAAATTTAAACATGCTCTAATAAGCGCAACTGAAGCTTCTTTCTAATCTCATGGCGTTGCCAAGGTCTTTAAAACTGTTTCTTCCGTTCTTGCTTTTCTTGCTTTTTGGCACGGAAAGTAAAGCGCAGCAAGAACAGATTGGCGAGCCACTAATCTCTTTCTCCTATACGCAACGGCCTCTTTCTTTTGTACTCAAAGATTTGGGGAAAAGATATGCGCTGAAATTCTCCTACAGCAATGATAATTTGTCATTGAGTAACCGCATTACATCCCGAGCAAAAAATCTTTCATTACCCAAAGCCTTGGAGGTACTTTGTAATTCCGCTGGCCTTAGTTATGAAATAATAGGCCAACAGATTGTTTTGAGGCAAATAGCACCCAGAAAAACAACTTTATCTTTTCAGCCCTTTACCCAAACGTTAAGGGGCATTGTATTAGATGAAGTCCTAAAAACGCCCTTGGAAGGTGCCACGGTTATCCTTATTTCTGAAGAACCGATGCGCGCCGTTAGTACCGGGATTGACGGTTCGTTTACCCTAGAGGAAATTTCAATTGGCCGCCACAGTATAAAAGTGACATACGTTGGGTATCAAGAAACCGCTCTATCAAATATTCAGGTAGTGTCTGGGAAAGAAACAATGGTACCCATCCATCTGGCAGAAAGTTTTGAGCCTTATGCTGAAGTACTTATTTTAGCAGAGGCAGATAAATCATTAGCCCAGAATGCCTTAATTTTCTCTAGCGTTCATCCGCTACGGGCCGATGAGATTAATCGGTTTGCTGGTTCCAGACAAGATCCTAGTCGCATGGCCGCTAATTATGCGGGAGTTTTGAGTGCATCCGATCAGCGTAATGATTTAATTGTGAGAGGAAATTCTCCCCTAGGAGTTCTTTGGCGGTTAGAAGGAGTGGAAATTCCGA
>JBBSSO010000221.1:0-4534 GCA_038241905.1 Cytophagales bacterium
AGCCTCTGTATACCGTTTCTGTTCGTCAGTACCGGATTTTGTAGTCTCGCCCTACGGGCGGCACCTTCGCACTCTCGTGCTCGGTCCCCTTCAGTGCATGGATCACTCCAAACCACCCCCGCAAAACAGCGGGGCAGGCATTGCGACTTACTAACAGGCTTTACCAACTCGCCTGTAAGGGAATTGCACCCTCTCGAATATTATGGTATCTTCGATACCAGATGCCAATGCTGGGCGCACACAATGTATAAAAACAATGCTAAAACCTGTCTTGAATCGAAACTCCGTGCTCGCTTGCTGCGCTGATTATCTTGCGGACAATGAAGGTCACCAGCTCGCACTGTTTATATACGAGACGTTGGTAGTAATTTAAACAAACAACAAAAGGAGATATTATGATTGGAATTATTACATACGATACACCACATCGTAAAACGCAAGATTTAGTCACAAATTTAATGCTTAGTGGGTATTCTGAACTTCATTTAATAGTTATTCCATGGGTTGAAAGGACAAATTTTCAACCTATATTTAAACATAGACCATCAAAATGCTTGAATATCAGTATTGAAGAACTTTCTGATAGATTAAAAATCTCATATTCAAAAATTGAGATAAAAAATTTAAATAAATTTTTTACAGAAAAAGTATTTAATCATATTCTGATTGCAGGAGCAGGATTGCTGCCTGTAGAATTAGCTGTAAATCATAAAATTATCAATTCTCATCCAGGCTATTTGCCAAATGTTAAAGGATTAGATGCCTTTAAGTGGGCAATTTACCAAGGACAACCGATAGGTGTAACTACACATTATATATCTGACAAAGCAGATGAAGGAGAACTAATAGAAAAAAGAATAATCCCAGTTTACTTTGAAGATTCATTTCATAATGTGTCTTATAGAATTTATGAAACTGAAATAGAAATGTTAGTTAATTCTATAAAACTGATTGATAATAATCAAGTTGAGTATGAATCGTTAACGGACAACAGGTATGTTGCCAATAAAAGAATGCCACATAATTATGAAATAATAATGATGAATAGATTTGAAGATATAAGAAAAAAATCGAACTCAAATCGAAGTGAATAAAAACTACTGCCAATCGAGTAGACGGCCCCGCCAGCTTTAACTGACGGGGTGCGCCTCTCACACCACCGTACATACGGGTCTCCCAGATGCCCATGCTGGGCGCAAACATCGGTTTGGCATTATGGCGGATTTAGTGCTAAATTGAAGTTTTATGCTTCGATTTCTGCCACATCTTATATACGAGACCGTTGATTCTTATTTGACAATTAGACCTCCACATAACGCACCTTCCACAAAATACCAAAAATACTATGAATATTAAAGTTGATTGGTATTTTGACAAAGCCGAAAAGTGGCAGGAAGAAATTAAGCTGTTAAGGACCATACTTCTTGATTGTGATTTGGATGAAGAATTAAAATGGGGCGTGCCAACGTACACTATCCAAAAGAACAACATCGTCTTAATTCATAAATTCAAAGAATACTGCGCTATTCTGTTTCCCAAAGGAGTTTTATTAAAAGATAAGAGAGGGCTTTTAATTCAGCAAACTGAAAATGTACAATCGGCAAGGCAAATTAGATTTACCAGCGTTCCAGAAATCATTACGCTTACAGATGTCATAAAAGAATACGTTCTTGAAGCTTGCGAAGTTGAAGAACTAGGCTTGAAAGTAGAACTGAAAAAGACTGAAAACTTAACATTACCCGAAGAACTTGAAAGTAAATTCTTTGAATTCCCCGCTTTAAAAACGTCGTTTTATGCGCTAACGCCAGGCCGGCAAAGAGGGTACATTTACTATTTCTCACAAGCCAAACAATCTAAAACCCGTGCGGAAAGAGTGAGCAAATGCTTAAATCAAATTCTTAATGGCAAAGGTTTAAATGATTAAATGGCTGAAAGATGCTATTTAACAAAGCAGAAACGTTTCTACTCTGCAACCATCAGAAACCAATTTATTAAGGCTAACCCAGTCCGCACCATTTCACGGGAAAAATCTAATTTAAAAAGCAAAAAAAAAAGGACGGCCTAGGTAGGCCGTCTTTTCTGTTTTAGGCCTGTTTTTTGAAAAACAGGCCTAAAACGCTATTTCAACACAATCACAGAGGCACCGTCGCCGCCGCGTTCTACGGCTTCATCAGCCACGCTGGCGACTTCTCGCAACGTGCGGGCGTAGTCGCGGACGACCATTTTGAGGATGCCGTTGCCCCGGCCGTGAATAATCTTGACCTCCGGAATGCCCAGCATAATGGCCTCGTCCATAAAATTCATGGTGGTGGTGAGCGCATCTTCGGCGTACTTGCCGCGCACATCCAGGGTATACACAAAATCAGCGAGTCGCTGGGTCACGTTCATTCCTTTAGAAGTTGTGACGGCGGCAAACGCTTCTTTCTCTTTTCTGGCTTTTTCTTTGACTAACTGCGGATCGGGGCGCTCCAGTTTTTCCAGTTTAACAATGGTTTTCATGCCGCCAAAACTCACTTCGGCGGTTTTGCCTTTGATAGCCAGCAACTCTCCTATAGAATCTTGCCCAATTAAAGCCACTCGGTCGCCGAGCTGCAACGGTCCGCTGGGGCCAGCAGCGGTTCTCCGTATAACCGGCTTGGGTTCCGGCGTTAGTTTCTCCCGAAACGTTTCCAGTTCCTGCCGGGCAACTTTGGTCGTTTCTTTGTTGGCTTGGCTGCGTTTAATCTGCTCAATAGTATTCTCAATTTGCTGGTTGGCGTCTTTCAGCAAAAGCTTGGCCTGCCCTTTAGCCGTCCGGATAATGTCGGTTTTGCTTTCCTCCAAGTGCTGCTTTAGGGCCGTGTACTCTTCTACAGCTTTCTGCAGCTTGCGTTCTTGTTTGGCTACGCTGGCGTTGCTCTTTTCAAAATCGGTTTTTTCCTGCTCCAGTTGTTCCAGCAGTTTGTCATATCTAATTTTCTCGCGGCCCACCAGGGAGCTTGCCTTGTCAATAATGTTTTTCGGCAAGCCGATTTTACGCGCAATCTCCAAGGCAAAAGAAGAACCGGGTTTCCCGATTTCTAATTGATACAGCGGCTGCAACGCCGCCGGGTTGTAGCGCATAGCGCCGTTCACCACGCCCTCGGCCCGCTCCGCGAAGTTTTTCAGGTTGGTATAGTGGGTTGTAATCACGCCAAAAACGCGCTGCTGGTGCAATTGGTGCAAGACCGCTTCCGCGATGGCACCGCCCAACACTGGCTCCGTTCCGGTCCCAAACTCGTCTATTAACACCAATGATTTTTTACCCGCAAATAACTGAAACTGCTTCATGTTTTGCAGGTGAGAACTGTACGTACTCAAGTCATTTTCAATGGATTGTTCATCGCCCATATCCAGAAAAATTTCCTCAAACAACCCCGCTTCAGACGTTTCTGCCACGGGAATTAGCAGGCCGCACTGCAGCATGTATTGCAGCAAACCCACCGTTTTTAAAGCGACAGATTTGCCCCCCGCGTTAGGGCCTGAGATGAGCAAAATGCGCTGCTCGGGGTTTAATTCCAAGGTTAGCGGCACGGCTTTTTTACCTTGGGCCTGCATGGTTAAATGCAGAATGGGATGCCGGGCATCTTTCCAGTTGATGAGCGGCTGCCGGTGTAAAACGGGCAGGTGCGCCCCCAAACGGTTCGCCAAAATGGCTTTGGCCCGAATAAAATCTAGCAGAGCCAGAAAATGGTACGCTTTTCGGAGCGCCGGCAAGTGGTGGCGCACCTGGTTGGTAACGACGGTGAGCAGTCTTATCAGCTCACGCTGATAGCCGTTCTCTAGATCTTTAATGTCATTGTTCAGCTCAAAAACGCTTTCCGGCTCCAGATAAATGGTTTGCCCGGTAGCCGATTCGTCATGAATCAGGCCTTTGATGCGGCGCTTGTATTCGGCTAGAATAGGAATAACCAGACGGCCGCCGCGCACGGTAGGTTCAGCGTCGCTGGGCGTCCAGCCTTCGTTTTTGGCATGGCGCATGATGCTGCTAATTTGCTTCCGCAGGTGCGTTTGCTGGCCAATTAGTTCGCGTTTTACGCGCTGCAGTTCCGGCGAAGCATCTTCTTTCACCAGGCCGTTGTCGTCTACTAATTTCTCCAAAGCCGCAACCAGTTGCCGGTCCACCTCTACCTCGCGAGTTAAGGCTTTCAAGGCTGGGTATGCGGATTCTTCGGCTTCCACAAAGAAGCCCAAGGCTTGCCGTATGGCTCGCAAACTCATCTTTAATTCATACACACCCCGCACTTCCAAAAACGCACCTTCTAAAGAGGCGCGACTTAAATGCTCAGATACGTCAAAATAATAACTGGCCGGAAAATCCTCGCCGGAGCGCAAAATATGGGCAAACTCATCGGCTTGCTGCAACAGACGCTGAACCAAATCAAAACGCGTCATGAAATGAATTCGCGCCACAAAACCGCGCCCCAGAGGACTTAGGCATGCCTCAGAAAGCATTTCCCTGATTTGGGCGAACCCTATTTTTTGTTCAAAATTAGATGGATAGATCAAGTGATGG
>JBBSSO010000222.1:0-4509 GCA_038241905.1 Cytophagales bacterium
AACATAATTTGCTCGGCGGCCCGGCCACCCAAGGCCATACACATTTCATCTACCAACTGCTCTGTGGTGTACAAGAACTGCTCTTTGGGCAAGTATTGGGCATAACCTAACGCAGCTACACCGCGCGGAACAATACTCACCTTCACCAACGGATCACAGTGCTCAAAGAACCAACCCGCAATAGCGTGACCAGCCTCATGGTAAGCCACAATTTTCTTTTCTTCTGGCGATATAATCTTGTTTTTCTTTTCTAAGCCTCCAATCACGCGGTCAATAGCATCATTGAAATCTTGCATGTCGATGGCCTTTTTGTTGCGGCGGGCGGCAATTAAAGCCGCTTCGTTGCAGACGTTGGCAATCTCAGCACCGGCAAAACCAGGGGTTTGAGCGGCCAATTTGCGGGCGTCAATATCTTCGGCTAGCGTAAGCGGGCCCAAGTGAACCGTAAAAATTTGGGTACGGCCGTTAATGTCTGGTTTGTCAATGCTAATCTGGCGGTCAAACCGGCCCGGCCGAAGCAAGGCAGAGTCCAGAATATCTGGCCGGTTGGTAGCGGCCAGAATAATTACCCCAGAATCAGTCGCGAAACCGTCCATTTCTACTAAAAGCGAGTTCAATGTGTTCTCGCGTTCGTCGTTACCGCCAGCCATTTGGCCGCGGCTCCGGCTGCGCCCGATGGCGTCAATCTCGTCAATAAAGATAATACAGGGCGCTTTGGCCTTGGCTTGCTTAAATAAATCGCGCACGCGGGCTGCGCCCACACCCACAAACATCTCCACAAAGTCAGAACCAGATAGCGAGAAGAAAGGCACATCTGCTTCGCCGGCTACGGCTTTGGCCAAAAGTGTTTTACCGGTACCCGGAGGGCCAACCAGCAAAGCGCCTTTCGGGATTTTACCGCCCAGAATGGTGAATTTGGTAGGGTTTTTCAGGAACTCCACTATCTCCTCAATTTCTTCTTTGGCTTCTTCAAGGCCAGCCACGTCTTTAAACGTGATTTTTACTTTACTATCGGCATCAAAAAGAGCAGCTCTAGATTTACCAATGTTAAAGATTTGTCCGCCAGCACCGCCGGTAGACATGCGGCGCATCAAGAACCAGAAACCTACCATCAGTAAAATAATAAACGGCCAGCCCATCAGCAATTCAAAAATACCAGGGCGCTTGATGCTGGTTAACGGCAGGCGGTCTTCGCGGGGCATTTCTGCCTGCATCTTGTCAAAGTCTTCTTTAAAAGACTCAGCGCTAATGACCGGGAAATTATAATGGGCCCCTTGGGTAGACGAGAAAGAAGACGTTTTTTCCAGGTCGCCTTTGTACTTGTCGTTCTGGAGGGCTGCTTCTTTCATGGTAATTTCTACCACGTTGTTGTTCACAACCTCCACTTTTTTTACATCCCGAGACTCCAACATTTCTTCAAAACGAAGCTGGCTAATCTCTACCGTGGCGGTTTGGTTGTTGTAATACGTTAGGCCGAAGATGAAAAGGACCAAGGCGGCCAATACCCAGATTTGCATGCTGGGGCGAGGAGGCGTAGTAGGAATAATCTTCCTTTTTTTCTTATTATCTGGTTTTTCTGTCATGGATTGTTCACTTGGATAAAATATAAACCTCCGGATGGGGGTTTAGGTTTACACCGCAGCGGCGGGTGTTGTGCCTTGGGCAGGCGCAACGTGGGTGATTTCTGCATCGCCCCAAAGTTCTTCTAACGCGTAGAAGTCGCGTTTTTCTTTTAAAAAGACGTGTGCCACCACGTTTACATAGTCCATCACCACCCATTCGCGGTTGGTGCGGCCTTCGCTTTGCCAAGGATATTCTTTGGTTAATTTGTGTACTTCATCTTCAATAGAAGTCGCGATGGCGTCTAGTTGCGTATCTGAGGAAGCAGAACTGATGATGAAATAATCTGAGACGGCGTTTTTTAAATTTTTCAGGTTTAAGACAACAATGTCAGAAGCTTTCTTTTCTTGCATTCCTTTCACTACTAATTCTGCCAATATGTCTGATGGTTCCTGAAGGGTGGTATGTTTCATTAGGGAAATATAAATTTGATTCTCAAAATTACTAAAGCTTTTGCAAAAAATATCGCCAAATACGTTATTTGTGGGCCAACAATTGGTTTATTTACCAGAATGCGCCTCTACCAACACGGTGGCTCATGAGCTTCTTATCAAAAACAACGCCACGGAAGGCTGCGTCATCCTGACGGGCGCCCAAACCCAAGGCCGAGGGCAGCGCGGCAATGCCTGGGACGTAGAGCCAGACCAGAATATAACGCTGTCGGTTATATTTAAACCTACGTTTTTACCGGTTCACCAGCAGTTTTCCTTAAATATTGCTGTGTCTCTGGCGGCGCTAGATGTGCTTAAAAAATACTTGCCGCCGGGCAGCTCCCTTAAATGGCCCAACGACCTCTACCACCACGACCAAAAAGTAGGCGGCATTTTAATTGAAAATACCATTAGCGGCCAGGTTTTGCAGCACAGCATTGTAGGCATCGGCGTTAATATTAACCAGGTTATGTTTCAGTACCCGCGCGCATCTTCGTTTGCATTGGTGGCGGGGCAAGAATTTCCGTTGGCGACCGTGGCACAAGATTTACTGCAAAACTTAGAGCACCGGTATTTGGCGTTGCGCGCAGGCGGGCAAGAGCGCCAGAAACGCGAATACTTGCAGCACCTGTTTCGGTACCAAGAACGGCATTTTTTTGAGGTCGATGGTCAGAAAGTGGCAGGTGAAATTACCGGGGTAGATGCCGCTGGTAGGTTGGCGGTGCTGGTAGATCAGAAATTGCAATTCTTTCAGTTTCAGGAAATAAAGTTTGTGTTTGACTGAAACCTGTTTTAGGCCTGTTTTTCGAAAAACAGGCCTAAAACAGGTTCAATTACAAAAAGCTAACCTTAGAAGGAACTTAGAAAATATTGCATTTTATTTCCGGAGTGGTATTTGTAGTTCGGTTGCCGGGCCTTATATTTGGCCTAGTTGAGGGATTGCCTCGCCACCTTGGTTTTCTGTACGGATGAATATATTTAAACGTTTGCTTATTGGGTTTTTAGCCGTCACGTTGGTGTATGGCAGCCAGGCCGCCTCTTTTGGTGTTTTGCCCGCCGGTACCCGCTTAGCCGATGCTGCTAAAGGAGACTCCGTGCTTTTTCACTGGCGCACCGGAGCCGTGCTTACCATCTCAGACTTCGGGATTTCTAACGCGCTGCATTTTCCGGTGTATAACCCCAACGCCAAAAAGTACACGCCTTTTCTTACTATTAAAAAGAACAATGACGCCATGGCTGTTAAACCGGGCGTTAAATCTCTAAAGACCAATTTTACGCGTTCTGCCAAAACCTTAGCCGTAACGCAACTTGCGCCCGAGCCTAGAATAATGCCCAGCTTAAACGCGTTCCCAAACCCGTCAAAAGGAATAACCAGAATATCCCTCGCCCCGCTGGGCGATGACGTTTATAAAATCAAGATTTCCAACGCCATCGGCAAGGTGTATAAAGTGATTCCGGTGCGCAAAGAAACCACCACCGAAAGCGTGACCGTAGACCTTTCACCGCTACCCGCGGGTATTTATTTCTACAGCCTGCTGGTAAACGAAAAGATGGTAGAAACCAAACGCCTGATTCTGCAACCACAGTAAAATTAACTTCATGCAATCAATTTACAGAGCCGGTTTTTACCGGCTCTTTTTTGTGGATGTAGTTCCCAATCTTATAGCTGCCCAAATATTCCTTCCTTTAAGAATTTGCCATCGACCCCAAAAAAATAATGCTGTTTTAGGCCTGTTTTTCCAAAAACAGGCCTAAAACAGCATCGTCTAGAAAAAGGCGGCCATTTTAAAACACGATTTTAAGCAAGTTTGAATACGGTCTTCTTTATAATTACTAATTTAGAGGGTTCAATTACCAACGAGATATGTTTTCATACAATCGGATTAACAATCTGGTAGGATGGCTGGTCTTTGCCGTGGCCACCGCTACCTATGTGCTAACCCTTGAGCCGACCGCCAGTTTCTGGGACAGCGGCGAGTTTATTGCCTCCTCTTATAAGTTATTAGTGCCGCACCCGCCGGGAGCCCCGTTCTATTTGCTGCTGGGTCGTCTTTTTTCTATGATGGCCGGAGATCCCTTGCAAGTGGCTTGGTGGGTAAACCTGCTCTCGGCGCTGGCCAGTAGCTTTACCGTTCTTTTCTTATTCTGGACCATCAGCATTCTGGCGCGTAAATTATTGGTGCCCGCGGTGCCGGTTTCCAGACCAGTTTCTACCACAAGTTCCGTGCTTATTTCCGCTCCGGAAGCTGAGCTACTTTTGGAGCCAACCTTGGGCCAAACCATTGCCATTATGGGCAGCGCAGCCGTGGGCGCGTTAGCGTTCACGTTCTCAGACTCGTTCTGGTTTTCGGCCGTAGAGGCCGAGGTTTATGCCCTTTCCTCTTTCTTTACCGCGTTTGTGGTGTGGGCCATGTTGCGTTGGGAAACTCGCGCGCATGAAGAGTCATCAGACAAATGG
>JBBSSO010000223.1:0-4494 GCA_038241905.1 Cytophagales bacterium
CGCGCTCAAGCGGCGAAAGTAGCCCGTTAATATAAACGGCACTGGTAATGTCAAACCGGTGACAGAGCACATCTACCTGGTCTTTCATTAATGCCTGCAACGGCGAAATTATAACCGTAAGTCCTCTTGTTGCCTCCCCGCGCATGAGGGCTGGCAACTGAAAAGTAAGCGACTTTCCTCCGCCCGTGGGGAATATGGCCAATAGCGATTCACCGCGCAAGGAAGCTTCCACCACTTCTTGTTGCAAAGGAATTTCTTCGGTGGGGCTAAACTTCCGAAAACCCGGATATCCAAAAAACCGCTGTAATCCTGCTACGGGCGAGTTATGTACTGCGCAATAGGTACATTCCAGATTGTGGCAATCTAGTGACCGAAGCTGGTGCATGACTTTCGGCAAGTCTGGATATTGAAATAAAATCCAAGGTGGAATTATAGAACCGGTATCTTGCGCTTTCAGCAAAACTAACACATACGCCAGCTGCACCGGCTTTTCCAGAATTAGAGTAACCACATCTGTATTGGCACAGATAACCTCTTTAAAGAGTACTGAAATAGTTTGGGACAGTTGAAAAAAATCTGGAATGCGTACGGCATTTCCGTAAACTAATTTAAAGAAACCATTAAACTTAGGATCTGGTTGCAACAAGCCCAGCACCACCAACTGCATGTCTTGAGAAAGTTGATACCAAGCGTTTAAACAATCTTCCAGCACCTGTTTGGCTAGCTGGGAGTCATAAATGGGGTCATTAAAATCATCGCCTACCAATCGGTAATCCTTTATTAATCGATGGTATGGCTTGCTAGGAAAAAAGAGTGGGGACAGGTAAAGGGTGTCAATTACCTGCTTTTGTAAGAAAGCTTGACTTATACCGGCTTTTGCAAGAAAAACATTATCATGTTGTATAATGTTGTGGCCACAAATAAAAGTGGCTCCCTCTGCAAACTGTTCTAACGCAGTTACAGTGGTGCCATGCCACTTTCGTTCTTGAAAAACGGCGCCAATGCTGCTTATTTTATTTTTCGATTGGTCTATTTCCAAATCAAAAAAAGCAACCCTCTCTAAAGTTTGAAGAGTGTTAATGTTTTTTTCTTATTTATTTGATTAGCAATATAGTAAATATTGTCAATTACTTTAAGAAATGAACAATAAAGCCCCCCTTGAGGTGTAGCGATCTATATTTTATACAGGCTCTTATCAGCGGATGTAGACAATAAAAATAATAAAAATTACATTTCCATTCGTACCTGCTATCCTAAAAAAGTACTTAATTACAAACAAAAATAGCCGCTCCTTTAAAGGAGCGGCTATTTTTGTTTGTAATTAAGTACCAGGAGCGGGAATCGAACCCGCACTTCCTATTGGAAACAAGATTTTAAGTCTTGCGTGTCTACCAGTTCCACCATCCCGGCGACCTCGTCTCTGCAGGCAGAAAACGAAATTGACGTATAAAGAAAAGACGTTACCGAGGCAACGTCTTTTTTCTTTGAGCGAAAGACGGGGTTCGAACCCGCGACCTCGACCTTGGCAAGGTCGCGCTCTACCAGCTGAGCTACTTTCGCGTTTTTACTAACTCGCTGTTTGAATTAGTGATGCAAAGCTAAGCACATTTTCTCTTTTGTCAAGTCCATCGACCAAAAAAATCTCAACAATCTCGTCATGCGCCTGAAAATCAGGGAGAAATTTTTCAAGCACTCCCACAACGCTCTCCGTTTTAGGCCTCATTTTCCAAAAACAGGCCGAAAACCCAACAAACCGAAAAGCCCCTCTCCACGGGGGAGGGGTTGGGGTGGGGCCTTTTGAACTGTGGGTTTTTACCAGAAAGTTCAAAAGCACCGTTTTCTAAATTGTTGGTGATAACACCAACAATGGCGGACGATAATCCTGTTTTCAGCCTCATTTCCCAAAAACAGGCCGAAAACGCAAAAACAAAAAAGTCCCTCTCCACTGGAGAGGGGTTGGGGTGAGGTTTTTTCTCCGTTGAAGAGCGGCTACAGCGAGCCTCTACTTCTTCTCCATCAACATCTTCAACTCGTTCAGCTTCAACAATGCCTCTACCGGCGTAATGGCGTTAATGTCTAGCTTTTCAAACATTTCTTTGATGCGCACTAGCTGCGGATCGTTGAGTTCAAACATACTGAGTTGGTACGGCTGCTTGGGCAGGGTTTTGAGCGTCTCCTGCGGATCATGGTGCGGGTGGCTAATTTTTTCCTGCTCCAAGTGATGCATAATCTCGCTGGCTCTTATGACCACGCTGTTGGGCATACCGGCCATTTGCGCCACTTGAATCCCGAAACTGTGGGCGCTACCACCTTCTACCAGCTTGCGCATGAATAGAATTTTGCCGTTGCTCTCCTTCACGCTTACGTTAAAATTGCGGACGCGCGGGAAATCTTCGGTGAGCTGGTTTAACTCGTGGTAGTGGGTCGCGAAGAGCGTTTTGGCCCGGCCTTTGGGCGCGTTGTGGAGGTGCTCTACTATCGCCCAGGCGATGGAAATGCCATCATACGTGCTGGTGCCGCGGCCAATCTCGTCCATCAGCACCAAGCTGCGGTCTGATAGGTTGTTGAGAATACTGGCCGTTTCGGTCATCTCTACCATAAACGTACTTTCTCCCCGGCTCAGGTTGTCTGACGCGCCTACGCGGGTAAAAATCTTGTCTATCACGCCAATTTGGGCGGCTTCGGCAGGTACGAAACTCCCAATCTGGGCCATGAGCACAATAAGCGCGGTCTGCCGCAGCAAGGCACTTTTACCGGCCATGTTGGGGCCCGTAACTATAATAATTTGCTGCTCCTCATTGTCAAGCAGAATGTTGTTGGGCACGTAGCGTTCGCCGGGGGGCAGCTGTTTTTCAATAACCGGGTGCCGGCCTTGCGTAATGTTCAGAACTGTGCTCTCGTTTACGTCCGGCTTCACGTAGCCGTTTTGGGTAGCCAGTCCCGCGAAGTTTGCCAAGCAATCTAGCACGGCCAGCGCCCGGGCGTTCTGCTGCACCTGGGGCACAAATTCGGCGGTGCTTATCAATAATTCGTTGAAAATGCGCGTTTCAATCACATACAGGCGGTCCTCGGCGTGCAGAATTTTTTCCTCGTAGGTTTTCAGTTCCTCGGTAATGTAACGCTCGGCGTTTACCAGTGTCTGCTTTCTGATCCAGCTGCTGGGCACCTTATCTTTGTGGGCGTGGGTAACTTCTAAGTAATAGCCAAAAACCTTGTTAAACGCTATTTTAAGCGATGAAATGCCCGTATTCTGCACCTCGCGCTGTTGAATTTGCAGCAGATAATCCTTGCCAGAAAACGCGATGGCGCGCAGCTCGTCTAGTTCTGCGTCAATGCCATCGTTTACCATGTTGCCCTGGTGCGTGAGCATGGGCGCGTTGGCCTTTAACGTGGTCTGAATTTCGTCTCTAATGCTTTGGCAGGGCAGCAGCTGATCTGCCAGCTTTTGCAGGGCGGGCACGCCGCTGGCAGCTAGCAATTCTTTAATGGGCAAGGTGGCTTCCAGAGCACGGGCCAATTGCAACAGCTCACGGGGATTGGCGCGGAGCACGGCCACTTTGGAAATAAGTCGCTCCAGGTCGTTGATTTGTTTCAGGTATTGGCCTATGTCCTGCAAAAGCTCGGGCCGGGCTTGCAGGGCTTCTACGGTGTCTAGCCGCCTTCTTATTTGCGGCGCATCTTTGAGCGGCAGCACCAGCCATTTGCGCAGCAACCTCGCCCCCATGGGCGTAAGCGTATGGTCTAACACGTTTATGAGCGGCACGCCCTCGGGGTGTTGCGGAAAAATAAGCTCTAAATTCCGGACGGTAAACCGATCTAGCCACACGTAATTATCTTCTTCCAGCCGAGCCAGCGCCGTAATGTGGCGCATGTCATGGTGGTGCGTTTCGGCTAGGTAATGCAAAATGCCACCGGCGGCCGTAATGCCCTCGGTGAGGCCGTCCACACCAAAGCCTTTCAAACTTTTAGTGTTGAACTGCTTAACCAGCGACTCTACCGCAAAATCATAACTGTACACCCACTCATCTAGCGCGTAATGGCAGAAATCTGGGCCAAAACTCTGGAAGAACAGCTCTTTCTTTCCTTTGCAGAAAAGCACCTCCGCCGGGCTGAAATTCTGGAGCAACTTGCCCATGTATCCAGCATCGCCTTGGGCGACCATAAACTCACCGGTAGAAGCGTCTAGCAAGGCAATACCAATTTCGCTTTCGCCAAAATGCAACGATGCCAAGTAGTTGTTGCGTTTCTGCTCCAGCACGTGGTCGTTGAAAGAGACGCCCGGCGTTACCAGCTCGGTCACGCCCCGCTTAACAATGCCTTTCACGGTTTTGGGGTCTTCCAGCTGGTCGCAGATGGCCACGCGCTCCCCCGCGCGCACCAACTTGGGCAAATACGTGTCTAAGCTGTGGTGCGGAAAACCCGCCAGCGCCGTCTCAGACGCCGACCCGTTGCCGCGCTTGGTGAGCATAATGCCCAGAATCTTACTGGCCTTGA
>JBBSSO010000224.1:0-4488 GCA_038241905.1 Cytophagales bacterium
CGCTAAACCAAACAAACTGGTCTGATTTGCCCGGAACGAAATGCAAATCGTGCTCGGGCTCAATCCATTTGTCGTTTTTTTCTTCAAACAAAGTTTTGAGGAAAGCGCCCGTGCTGGCATCATATTGGTTGAGCCACATGTGATCTTGCGCGCGGTTGACCACAGCTAGGTAAATGTGTTTTTCGTCTGGCGACCACGTGAGGTTGGTCAGGTATTGCTCGGCGGGTTCGCCGGTTTTTAAGAAGATGGTTTTTCCGGTGCGCACGTCGTAAACACCCACGGTTACGTGGTGGCTTTTACCGCCCGCCATGGGGTATTTAATGCTGGTTACCGTAGCCGGAAGCGGGGCCACATCTATCAAAGGATAATTGGTGACCATGGTTTGGTCCATCCTAGAAAACGCCAGTTTTTCACCTTTGGGGCTCCAAAAGGTACCCTTGCTAATGCCAAACTCAGAGCGGTGGGCCGCTTGGCCGTTGACAATTTCAGGGTTTGTTTCTTGGGTAACGGCCGTGTTTTCGGCGCCACTCCGCGAGATAAATAAGTTCTGCTCTTTGGTAAACGCTACGCGGTCGTGGGCTGGGCCGTAATCTAAGTTTTCAGCGGCCGCATCTACTTTATAATACGGCTGCGCCGATTTGGTTTGAACATTAACGCGGTACACTTGCGGGCCTTGTTTATAAAGCACTTCGTTGGCGTTGAGCCATTGCAGACCGCTCAAGCTGTTTACTTTTTTGCCACCAATTTTTTCTAGACTTTGGCTTAGTTGCGCAGCGGTCAAAACTTCGTTCGCATTCCCTCGGGCGGAGCCCCGCAAGAGTTGGGTATTGCCCTGCACAAAACTGTAATCAGTAGTGCCGGGCACCCACGTTAAGCCGCGCAAATTGGCTGGCGAGAGCGCAGGGTTTAGGAAAGCATCTTCGGTGGTGAGAATTTTCTGCTGGGCCAGCGCCGGAAGAAAGAAAAACGTCAATAAGAAGGCCAAGCCAACCGATTGGAAAGTAGTTTTGCGCATATAAAAAGGGTGAGGTAAGCTGATTTAAAACAATAGCGAGCAAATGCCGCAACGCTAACGTATTCCAAAAATAAGGGAAAACTAGCTATCTTTCAGGAACAAGGGCGGTTTTTTAAACGTTTCAATTTGCTGAGATTCAAAAAGGATCGTTTCAATAAAATGCTTAAATTTGCAGGATGGATATTTTAACGGAAATTCTGGAGCAGGAAGATGTACTGCTTTTAGAGGAAACCACTGATTTAAGAGATCTGGTAGTTTACAACGATGATTTTAACACCTTTGAACACGTAATAAACGCTTTGGTTCAAGTTTGCCGGCATACCGCCGAACAGGCCGAACAGTGCACCATGCTCATTCACTACAAAGGGAAATGCACCGTTAAAAAAGGCGATTTTACCGAGCTGCAAACCATGTGTACCGCCATTCATGACCGGGGCATTTCAGCGGATATTGTCTAACCCAGACCCAACTGGATGAACTTTCCTTCCAAGCTGATTGAAAACGCGGTAGAAGAACTGGCCAAGTTGCCGGGCATCGGTCGTAAGACTGCGCTGCGCCTAGTGTTGCACTTGCTCAAAGCCGATACCGAAGACACTACCTTGCTTTCTGCCGCGCTCACGCGCATGCGTACCGGTATTACGTATTGCAAAAACTGCCATAATATTTCTGACTCAGAAATTTGCAGCATTTGCGCCAACCCGCTGCGCGATAGAACTGTGCTGTGCGTGGTAAGCGACATGCGAGACGTGATTGCGATTGAAAATACATCGCAATACAAAGGGCTTTACCATGTGTTAGGAGGAGTTATTTCGCCGCTGGAAGGGATTGGTCCCTCTGATTTGAAAATACAATCTTTGGTAGAGCGATTGCCTACTACGGAAGTAAAAGAGATTATTCTGGCTCTCAGTCCGACCATGGAAGGCGATACAACGGCGTTCTACCTCACCCGAAAATTAAAGGATTATCCGGCTCGTATTTCCAGCATCGCCCGCGGCGTACCAGTAGGCGGCGAGTTAGAATACACCGACGAAATTACCTTAGGCCGCAGTATTTTGGACCGCACGGTTTACAATAACAACTAAGAAAAAGCACTAGTTTTTGCCTGATTTCAGAAAAACAGGCCATAAACGCAAAAAAGCAGGGGACTTTGGTTTCCTGCTTTTTTTTGTTTGCAAATCATAGTAGCTTTAAGAGCAAGTAACCAAACATTTTCCCTTACCATTAAGCCCGCCCACGGCTTTTAAAAGTTTAGTCCTTCGGTTTGAAAGACCTTTCCGTCATTATTGTCAATTACAACGTCAGTTACTTTCTAGAACAGTGCCTGCTTTCTGTGCGACGTGCTGTGGCGGGGCTGGAGGTAGAAGTTTTTGTGGTTGATAATAACTCGGTAGACGGATCTGCGGAGATGGTGCGGCGACGGTTTCCGGAAGTCATTTTGCACGCTAACCAAGAAAACCTGGGTTTTTCCAAGGCCAACAACCAAGCCATGCGGTTAGCCACCGGAAAATACGTGCTGCTGCTCAACCCCGACACTATTGTAGAAGAAGACACGTTCCAGAAATGCTTTCAATACATGGAAGATCACCCAGCGGCTGGCGCGTTGGGGGTGAAAATGATGGACGGCGCTGGCAAGTTTTTACCCGAATCTAAACGCGGCATGCCCACGCCCTGGGTGGCTTTTTGTAAGGTGTTCGGGCTCTCAGCGCTGTTTCCAAAATCGGGATTGTTTAACCGCTACCACTTGGGGCATCTATCCTCAGAAGAAACCCACGAGGTTGATATTTTAGCTGGGGCTTTCATGTTTATGCGAGCCGAAGCCTTGCAAAAAGTTGGCCTGCTAGACGAGACTTTTTTTATGTACGGCGAGGACGTGGACCTTTCTTACCGTATTCAGCAGGGCGGCTACCACGTTATTTATTTTCCAGAAACCCGGATAATTCACTACAAAGGCGAAAGCACGCGTAAAACCAGCGTTAATTACGTGTTCATGTTTTACCGGGCCATGATTGTTTTCTCTGAAAAACATTTCAGCGGACGGCAGGCCAGGATGTATTCTTTGCTCATTCGGTTGGCCATTTACCTGCGCGCTGGCGTCGCGCTTCTATCAAGGTTGGCGGGGCAAGTTGCTCCCGTTTTGCTGGACTCAGTTTGCCTGGCCGCTGGCGTTTATGTAGGAGAAAGATGGGTGCCAAACCCGTTAACCTTGCAGTTTTCTGTGGGCTGGGGCGTTTATTTTGCCTTGTGGCTAGGAAGTGCTTTTTTCAGCGGTTCTTATGATCAGCCGGCCCGGTTCTTTAGGTTGGTGAGGGGTATTTTTATCGGGAGTATCTTAATTATGGCCTTCGCCAGTATTGTGGGCATAACCAATGTGCTGGGCGTTACCAACAAAAAACATTTACTTCTGGCCGCTGCCCTTGGGTTGGGTGGCATGTACCTTTGGCGGATGGTGGCGCACTGGAAACAGAACGGCAACTGGCGGCTGGGCGCTCAAAGAGCCAAGCGTATTGCCGTGGTGGGCAGCAACAAAGAAGTAAAACGAGCCACGCATTTGCTCCGCGAAGTAGGCATGGAAGCCCCCATTGTAAAAGTGGAAACCCTAAACCACAGCGCCGACTTAAGGCAACTACAAGAGGTCATCCAGATTCATAAAATAAACGAACTTATCTTCTGCGGCAAAGATTTGGCAGTTTCTCAGATGATGGAATGGATGGTACAAATCCATGACAACGCCATCGAGTTTAAGATTCTCCCCGAAAACAGCACCTACATTATTGGCAGTTCTTCTAAAGACGCCCGCGGCGATTATTACGCCTTGCACATTGAAGTAAACCTGCTGAATCCGTACCATCGGCGCAATAAGTTTCTGCTTAATATATTCATGGGCGTGGGCCTGCTGGTTTGCGCGCCGGTTTTAATCTGGCTGGTGAAAGGTAAAATGCAATTCCTAAAAAATTGCCTCGGCAACATAGCCGGTCTGTACCAGTGGGTGGGTTTAAAAGCTACCGCGACGCCCGAAGCGAAACCGTGCGTGTTGTCTCCGGCTGATAAGTTTGAAGGCGCGGCCTTAACTCCCAACGCCATCCGACAAATAGAAATTGGGTACGCCAAAGAATATACGGCCCTGGCCGATGTGGCTATTGTCACTAAAAACCTCCGGCACTTGGGCCGCTCGGCACGCTAATTTGCGCGCTTAATTGTTGGGTAGGTGAAAAAAAATCTTTCTGTTTTCGGCCTGTTTTCGGGAAAACAAGCCGAAAACAGGAAACGGCGATCTAACTTTTGAAGTTTATTTCTTAACAACTTTTGAGGTAGGCCTAATGATTCTAAAGAACAACGTTCTGATAATTTTAACCAAAAAGTTCAGCCTACAGCCGAATTAGAATAGCTTTTACTTCCTGTTTTTATGCTTAAATTGCTGGTCAAATTCGCTTCCTTTTAAAAGTTGGGTGAGTTTCAAGATATTGAGCAAATTA
>JBBSSO010000225.1:0-4477 GCA_038241905.1 Cytophagales bacterium
ATATCATTTCTTGAATCAAGTGCTTTGCCAACGAAGAATTCATGCCGCTTCGCTTTCGCAGCAGAACTATAAACCCGGCGACCGCCAACTGGCTTCTACTATTCTGGTGATAAAAAAAGCTCAAAAGCTGGTGCAAACCCAGGCAGAAAGAGAAGCCCTGCATCACCGGATAAAATACGAAGCCCGCCATGCGTATTTTACGGGCAATTATCAACAAGCCCTGCAACTGATTGAAATTCTAAATGAAGAAAGCGCCCTAGACACGGAGGCAAAGGTTTTAACCTGGCTAGCGCAAAAGAAAGTCCCTTTGCAATTTATTAGGCGGTGGTACCACGGCTGGCGCTACCGGCGTACCGCTGCATAAAGTTCTGTACCAGCCCGGTAAATACATTATCTTTCCCCAAGCCTGCGCCGCTTTGGATGGAACCGGTTGCCAGTACGGCGTGATGGTCAGATATTTCCGTTATCGCTATTTCGCCGCCGCCGCTACCGTCCCACTGTGAGTCTGTGGCATCATAAATATCAATAACTGCAGTGGATGTGGTTTTGTTTAATCCTTTGGCTACCATAACAGTATTGCCAGGCGAAGCCCACGTGGTTTTATCCGTTTCATCGCCGCAGATGGGTTTGCCGTCTATTCCTTCTTGGCCAAATACGTGTCCCGGCGTGATTTTTAACCCTTCAAAGAGCCAATGCGCGGGTATCATCGCCTGATAAGGCGCATACGTGCCCAAGCCTGCTTCTGAAAACTGAACGCCCAGTAATTGCGCTTCGGGGTTGGTAGTATGTCTAAATAGTTTGCCGCGCTGGCGGATGCCTTGGAAAAAGCTGGCGTCTTTGCGGCATTCTAGCTGAGAAAAGTTTTGGTGCCAACGTACCTGCCAATACACTTGGTTTCCGCCCAGCGCCAACAACGATTTATGCTTTTGCCAAACCAAGTTGCGCAGCGTTTGGTACATGGGTTTAGAAAAATATTCGGCGTGGTAGGCCAGCACTATCACCTGGTATTGCTCTAATAACTGCGGCTGCGCTTCTAAGTAGTAGTCGGGGAGGAGGTTAGCTTGGTGGTGCTTTTTCATCCACCCGAAAATATTGGCCTCAATCTGCAGGTTGTGCTGCATGCTGTGGGTGTGCTGGTAGGTCAAGGCAGTGTTGGGCCGCAGGGCGGAAACGTAGGGTACCGGATCAGCCACAAGCGCATTCCGGTACAGCGATTGTCCGCCATAGGCGTTGTAGGCCAGCCATGTGGTGACCGGAGCCAAAACGACTACTTTTGCATCGGCGGTAGCCGCACCTACTATAAAATGAATTTGACTGGTGTTGCCGGAGGTGGAGTTGGAAAGCAGGGCGCGGTAATATCCCTGGGGCGCGGTGGTTGGCAAAATATGCGTCCAGCTTACCTGCCAACCGCAGCCGTGTTGGGCCTCGTCTAAGGTTTCTGGTTGAGGAATTTTCTGGAAAGAATGAGTGGCGATGGTGTTCCAGTCGTTGTTTTCTGTGCGGAATTGTAGCTCTAGTAGATTGCCTGTTAAATTGGCTTTCAAATAAAAGGAAATAGTTTGGCCCGGATGGTAAAAGTGACTGTTGGTGTAGCCTTCCAGGGCTTGCGGCTCCATTTGGGGCGTTACCGGATCTACGGAAACCGAGGCAGCGGACAGACGTTGCCGGTAGCGTAAAAAGCTGGCTTTGCCTGCCACGCGCACCAAGGCTTTTTGCGCCAACGGGAAGCGCGGCAGCCAAGAATTAGTTGCCATTTGCTGCTGGGTTGGGGCTGGCTAAATACAGCGTTTCACGATAGGTGAGGCCTAAGCGTTGTAGCTCTTTTTGAGAGAATGGTGGCGTGTAGTCTACTGCTTCTACTTTAAAACCTTCTTGTTGCAACCGGCTAATAAAATCTGCGCCGTAGTTGCGGCAGCGGTCGGGTTGGCCGTAGAGCGCCATGCGTTGCTGAGTGGTAAGGCTATCGGGGAATTCTTGGGTTTGATGTAACTGCTGATTTACGTGGTCTTGGAGCAGCAAAACCCCTTGCGGCCGCAAAACCCGGCACAGTTGGCGGAGAGCTTTGCGGTCATCGGGGACATGGCCCAGGACGTGGGAGCAGAGAATTAAATCGAACGAGTTGTTTGCAAAGGGCAGGGCTTGGAGGTCTACGTGTTGCATCGCCACCGGCGAAACCAAATCTGCACTCAGGTAGTCCAAGTTTTTAAGCTGTTTAAGCCTATCCTGAATAATGGGTTCTGGCGCCATGTGCAGCACTTTAAGCGGCCGGGTTTCTATCTGCAATTCATGTACCAAGTAAAACCACAGCAGACGGTGCCTTTCAACGGTGTTGCAGCGCGGGCACATGGCTTGCGCGCGCAACGGTTTGCCGAAGGGCAGGAACGCACGGAAGGAGGTGGTGCAAAGCGGGCAGTATACATTTTGCCCCAGATAGGCCACGCCGCGGGCCCACCAAAAAAGCATCCGGAGGGAGAGGCGCAGGTTGGGCGGGAGAAGTTTTTTGAGCAGCGGATAAGGCATAAGTTGCGGCAGGTAAAGATCAAATATACCATCTCTGCCCGGAAATATAGCCGCCCGTCTGTTATTACTTGCCACCTTTGCCCTGGATTTACGTAAGTATAAAAGGATAGCTGTTTCTGGGTTCCCCCTCCGCAGAAAGCTCGGTTATTGTGCCGGGTATTCTATCTAATATTTAGTATATTTGTCAATCCATATCCCGTGATTTTATGATATCTTCGATCTCGACCACCCGCGCTGAGGTGATGAAACATTTGGAGAGGTTTTTAGACGACTCGCTACCGGAGTTCCTTAAATCGGTAGAAGACAGTTGGCAACCTGCTGATTTTTTGCCCGATTCTCGCTCAGAAACTTTCTTTGACGAGGTACGTGACTTGCAAGAACGTACCCGCGAGCTTTCTTATGATTTGCTGGCCGTGTTAATTGGTGATACCATTACCGAGGAAGCGTTGCCTACCTACGAGAGTTGGATCATGAGTATTTCAGATATAAACAACGATGAGCACAGTTCTTGGATGAAGTGGAACCGCGGCTGGACCTCGGAAGAAAACCGCCACGGCGATTTGCTAAACCGCTACCTCTACCTTACCGGCCGCATTGACATGCGCCAGATGGAGGCCTCTACCCAGTACCTGATTGCCGACGGCATGGACATTAAAACCGATAATGACCCGTACCGCAGCTTTGTATATACCTCTTTTCAGGAAACCGCAACCAACTACTCGCACAGAAGGGTGGGCGCATTGGCCAAAAAAGTTGGCGAGACTACTTTAACTCGTATTTGTAATTTTATTGCTGCCGATGAAGGTCGCCACGCGAAAGCGTACAAAACCTTCGTTAAGAAAATCTTTGAGGTAGATCCGTCAGAAATGATGATTGCTTACGAAGACATGATGCGCAAGAAAATTGTAATGCCCGCTCATTATTTAAGAGAATTGGGCGTTGACCAGGGGCAGACGTTCGGGCATTTTACCGATGCCGCCCAGCGGACTGGCGTTTATACGTCTTCGGATTATCTGGAGATTATGGAAACCCTGAACCGCGAGTGGAAAATTGAAAAAATGACCGGCCTTAACGAAGACGGCGAGCGCGCCCGCGATTACCTGATGGCGTTGCCCAACCGCTTGCGCCGCGTAGCAGATCGGTTAAAAGTGCCGCAATTGCAATACAAATTCAAATGGATTGATAACTAACAACAGCTGCTGTTTTAGCCTTGTTTTTTGAAAAACACCCCCAAAACGCCCTTCAGAAATGTGAGGGCGTTTTTTTTTTGAGGGAGTGGTGGGAAAGGAGTTTGGATAGTAAGCGGGCTTTAACTTTTAATCTGATGCATTTCTAGCTTGAATCCTGCCTTATAAAAAAGCGGCACTTGATCTGTTAAAATTATCTTTGGCTGAGGGCGTTCCGGTCTTTTGTGCTTCTAATTGCTATGCCTCCAAAAATCAATTAATGTAATTAGCGTTTTAGATGGAAGTTTTTAAACTTCCGGGAAAATACCCACAAGTTACGCTATCGCTAAACTTGCGGGAGGGAGGGGAGAGAGGGAGAAAGGTGTTTTAGGCCTGTTTTTTGAAAAACAGGCCTAAAAGTGAAATGTGAATTGTCTTTAAATCTCTGCTACTTGCACGTCTTTCCAGAAGGCGACGTAGCCTTTAATTTGTTTGGCTTTGGGCGTGGTTTCTGGGTAGGTCCAGGCGGCGTCTGGGTTTACAAAAGTACCAACTTTAATGGTGAAATAAGTGGCCTCGCCTTTCCAGGGACAGGTGGAACGGCGGTCACTCTTGATAAAGAAATTCCAGTGTAGCGAAGTAGCCGGGAAATAGTGGTTTCCTTCCAGTTCTATGGTGTCATCGCTTTTTGATAGAATCGTGTTCTTCCAAATTGCCCGCATAAAAATCTGTTAATTTGCATTTGAGGTATGAAAAGATAGGATGCATCTTGAAAGAGTAAACTGTTTTAC
>JBBSSO010000226.1:0-4464 GCA_038241905.1 Cytophagales bacterium
AGGTAGCGGGAACAGGACTCGAACCTGTGACCTTTGGGTTATGAGCCCAACGAGCTACCAACTGCTCCATCCCGCACTGTTATTGTGATACAAAGGTAAGAGATGAGATCTAATCCTCCAAACGTTTTTCTTAAGTTTTTCTTAAAACAGGCTAAAAACGGCCCGTAATCCCGAAGTGGATCTTGCCTCGCTGTAGGCTAAACCCTTCTTGCGCGGTGCGCCCCACCGAGTAAACTAGCTGAAACACACCGGCTCCCGTAGAAAAACTGATGCCGCCACCCAAGCCGCTGGCCCACTGAATATTTTTTTCTGCTGGAAGGTCTCTTCGCAAATATCCTTGGTCATATAACAAGAAAACGTACGAATCTTGCCCCGTGTACTGCCTAAATTCCAACGTACTGATGGCGTAAGACGAGGCGTAAAACGCAAAATCGTCAAAGCCCCGGATGCTGGTTAGCCCGCCCAGCCGGAAAAGCTCGTTGAGGTAAAGGCGTTCGTTTAAGAGGGCTTCGGCTTTTAGCCGGGTTAAGATAACGCTGTTTTTAGCCACGGGCCAATAGCGCTCCAAACGGCTGGCCACCGTTAGCTGGGTCGTTTTGAGTTGCAGGGTGTCATAGTAACTGGCTTCTACCCGCGCGTTGCGCCGGATGGTCTTGTTGCCCGCCGCTCCTTGAAAAAAGGCCTGTGATCCGCGCCGCGGAAAGTACAAATCATCCAAATTTCCCCAGGCATACGAAAGTCCGTAAGACGTAAAATTAGCATCAATGGCCGAGGAATCGGCGGTGCGCCGCCGTAGCGCTTCTGGCGAGAGCAGCTGGGAACTTACCACCTCGGCAAAGAACGTAACGCGGCTGGTGGTAGAAAGCGGATATGCTACCTCTAGGCGCGGACGCAGGTTCAGAAAAGAGGTGTCTTGCTTGTAAAGGTGAAACTGGGCCGCAATCTCAAACGGCGACGAAAACAAGTGCGGGTGCCGGTATTCTACGTCCAGCAGCTGGGAATTGCGGCCCACCTTGCGCCAGTGCAGGCCAATTTGCTTGCCGCTGCCCCGCAAGTTGCGGACCTGTAAATTCACCTCGCCGGTAATGAGCAGTTTATTCTCACGGCTGTCAGGGTCGGGCAGAAAACCTACGATGCCATCAAACTGATTGGCCTTTTTCTCTTCCAGAAAGTAATAGATGCGGGCCTGATTTTTGGCAAACAAAACTTGCGGCGCGCCAGCAATGCGCAGGAAAGGCAATTGCTTGAGCGCGCGCGCACCTTCTTCCATGCGCTCATGGGAGAAAGGTTGCCCCGGTGCCAACTGCGTGTACCTCTGCAAAGCTACTGGCTGAATGCGGCCCGTGCCCACCACCACAATAGAATCTAGAATCATGAGCGGACCGCGCACCAACCGCACCACGGCCTGCAACGAGTCTTGCCGCAGTTGTAGAGAATCTAGCGTAACAAAGGCGTACGGATATCCGGTATTTTCGGCTTCGCGAAGCAAGGCTTGCTGCAAACGGGCAAACTCTATGGGCCGGAACGGCTTGCCCCAGTACAGCTTCTCCCGGAAACCCACTTTTTGCAAAAGGCCATCGCCTAAATTACCGTTCCGCAAAGACGCCCAAATAATAGGCCGGCCGGTGTACACGTGCAGCCAAAGTGAATCTTGGCGGCGGGTAAGACTGTCAATGGAGGCGGTAAGAAACCCATCGGCTTGCACGCGGCCCAGCCACACTTGCAGCTGCTGAAAAGTGCTTACGGAGTCTGAGGAAATGTTTTTAGGCTGATGGCGTTGCCAGAGGGCGATGGCGTCAGGACCTTCTTGCGTTACAACTTTTATAAACCGCTTTTCTTGCGCGTACGCGTTGCCACCCAAAAGGAGCAGCGCCAGAACCAAGCCCAGAATTCTGTACCTTTGCCGAAGCGTTATAAAGCGCATGTTGGAACCTGGCTCCCTCATCATGGTTGGAAAGATACGGCGGGCCACCTGATTTTACGCAGCCAGTATTTTTCTTTAAACGAATAACCCTTAGCAATCGCATTTTGGCCGGAATTTATCTTCATATCCCTTTCTGCAAACAAGCCTGCCATTACTGCGATTTCCATTTCAGCACGTCTTTGGGCCTGAGGGAAGCCGTTCTGGCCGCCATGCACCAAGAACTGGATTTGCAGCGCGACTATCTGGCCGGCGAGACCATCCAGACCATTTATTTTGGGGGTGGCACGCCTTCCATATTATCGGTGGCGGAAATACAGGGCCTGCTAGATAAAATTTACGCGCTTTTCCCGGTTAATCCGCTGGCGGAAATTAGTCTGGAAGCCAACCCCGACGACCTTACGCCCGAGAAACTGCTGGCTCTGCGCCAAACGCCCATTAACCGTCTCAGCATTGGCGTGCAGTCTTTTCACAACCCGCACCTGCAACTCATGAACCGCCCACATTCAGCGGCGGAGGCGGAAAGCTGTATTAAAAACGCGCAAGATTTGGGTTTTAACAACATCTCTTTAGACCTTATTTACGGAATTCCGGCGGAAGATGAAGCGCTGTGGGCGCAGGATTTAGCCAAGGCCTTCGGCCTGAAGGTGCAGCACCTTTCTTGTTACGCCCTCACCATTGAACCCAATACGGTGCTAGGCCATCGGCTAAAAAAAGGAAAGTTTACGCCCGCCGAGGAAGAGCAAGTAGCCCAGCAATTTGAGTTGTTAATGGCCCAAGCCGCCGCGCACGGCTTTTTGCATTATGAGATTTCTAATTTCTGCCAGCCCGGTTTTGAAAGTAAACACAACAGCAACTACTGGAAACAGGTGCCGTATTTGGGCATTGGCCCCAGCGCGCATTCCTTTAACGGCGTTAGTCGGCAGTACAACGTAGCCCACAATCCGCAGTATGTGCAGGGTTTGGGCCAGAATTTACTGCCTTGCACCGTGGAGGAGTTAACCGTAGTTGACCGCGTGAACGAGTACGTAATGACGACGTTGCGCACCAGCTGGGGCTGCGACACAGGCTACATCCGGCAAAAATGGGGACTTGATTTACTGGCTCTGCACGCCGGTTATCTCCAACAAATAGAAGAAAAAGCGCTGCTCACCCAAACCAATGGCATTATTACCCTCACCGAAGCTGGCAAACTTTTAGCCGATGAAATTGCGTTGGATTTATTTCTCCTCAACGGCCCCGCTTAAAACTGTTTTAGGCCTGTTTTTCGAAAAACAGGCCTAAAACAGCCTCAGCATTTACTTTCCATTCTTAGTTTTATTACCTGATTTTAAAGAATTCTCGCTGTTGCTGGAGAGGCAAAATGCAAGACCTTAAGGTTTTTTCTAAGGCAGGAATGCTTCAAAAAAAATGCGTTTTCGGGCTGTTTTTTTGAAAAACAGCCCGAAAACGCATTTGGGAACCAACGTTTTTACGCTAACAAAAATGCTTAAAACGTTTGCTTTACTTTGGCCATGTCATCAATCCGCTTTTGCGCAAGTTGAGTGGCGGCCGCTTGGGTGTGCGTTCCGTCGGCCTCGGCCTTCGCGAAAATGTTTAGGGTAGTATTGTAGATCTGTTCCGTTTGCTCCATAGACCAAGCGCGGTTCAGTCTTTTCACTTCTGAGTACACGTTGATAATTCCGCCGGCGTTAATTAAAAAGTCGGGCGCGTACACAATGCCGCGTTTTACCAAAGCTGGGCCGTGCACGTTCTCATCTTTCAACTGGTTGTTGGCGCAACCCGCAATAACCTGGCACCTTAAACGGCTCAAAGTGTCATCATTAATGGTGGCTCCCATGGCGCAGGGCGAGTAAATATCTACATCCAAGTCGTAAATTTCATCTAACCCTACCACGTTGGCGCCGGTGGTTTGGGCAATGCGTTTTAGTCTTTCCTGGTCAATGTCGGTGATAAAAAGCTGGGCGTTTTCTTTTACCAAATAATCTATCAGATAACCGCCCACGTGGCCCGTGCCCTGCACCGATATTTTTTTACCGGCCAAGCTATCACTGCCCCACGCTTTTTTAGCGGCGGCTTTCATGCCCATGTACGTGCCAAAAGCCGTTACCGGCGATGGATCTCCGCTGCCTCCTTGCGATTCTGGCAGGCCAACCACGTGTTTAGTTTCCATGCCAATGAACACCATATCTTGGGTGGTCATGCCCATGTCTTCGGCGGTGATGTACTTGCCGTTTAGGTTATTTACAAACCGCCCAAACTTCCGCATCAGCGCTTCGTTCTTATCTTTCTTGGAGTCCCCAATGATGACGGCTTTTCCGCCGCCCAGGTTCAGGCCCGAGATGGAAGATTTATACGTCATGCCGCGCGACAGGCGCAGTACATCGCGGAGCGCTTCGGCTTCAGAGGCGTAGGTCCACATGCGGGTACCGCCCAACGCCGGGCCCAACACCGTGTTATGGATGCCAATGATGGCTTTTAAACCGGTTTCATGGTCATGGCAGAAGACAACTTGCTCATGCTGGTGTTCACGCAACTGACCG
>JBBSSO010000227.1:0-4462 GCA_038241905.1 Cytophagales bacterium
AGACGGGAGCGTGATCATGCAATGGTTGCAAAACTACATGGAGGAAAAGCGCAAGATTTGGAGCCTAAAAAGAGATGACCAAGTGTATTGCCATAAATCAGATGCTGGCTACGGCCGGGAATACACGCGGCCAGTGAGCACCCAGAAACTTGGCGAACTGATCCAGACCAAAGAAGAGGTAAATGCCGCCAGAGAGAAAATAAGCAAAGAGAAAAAGTAAACGATTACGTGTACTACAAAAAATTTAATGCTTGTTATAAATAACTTATATTTATTTGTACATTTACAAGCGAACATTTTTGTACACCGCTAAATTTGCTTTCTATGCTTGAAATCAGCTATACCAAGAAAGGGACGCCATTCGTCTGGGCTAGTAATTTACATCAAGAACTTCAGATTGAAACACCATTGAGAGTATGGTTTCCACGAATGATTGATTTTGGCTTTGAGCTAAATCAGGATTACAGTGAGCACAACTCTGAAATCACAACTATCAGAGGTGGCAAATCTCTAAAGCGGGACTGGGGGGTTCATCTGGACATGGCTAAACACATAGCCATGGTTCAGAAATCAGAGATGGGTAAGCGGGTGCGGCAGCACCTAATGGACCAAGACAAGAAAGTTCAAGACGGAGCCTACCTGACCCACGCCCAAATAAGTGTCTTATTTGATTTGGTGAAAGCGTTGGGGTTCTTCTCAATACAGGCATATCTGGAGAAAGAGCACTTCAATGTTTTTAATAAGCCTACAGAATGGTGGGCTTACAGGGCCAAGCTTTTTAACTACAGCACTGACCAACTGCAGGAAATGGTAAAGGCGATTGATGTGAAGTATGTAAATCAAAGGCAGGCCATGTTCCATTTGGATAGATTTGAGTTAATCAGGATGGCTATAGTAGATTTGTTGATTGCTATGGGAAAATCAGAAACCTATGCCAAGAACGTTGCTTTGTTCGCCAAGAAAATAGCGAAGGAGATCAAGCCAGAAGTTTACGATGACCGTGGTCTCAGTTTGGAATTCAAGAATCCTCAGCAGATCGCTACAATCATCCAAATCAAAGAGAGGAATGAACGACAATCTGAGCTGTCTAGCCTTTAGAAATAAACCCCGTAGTGGGCGGGGTTTATTTCTAAAGGCTAGACATATTATTCTTTCCCATAACATGGGGCTACGTTCCACCAAAAAGAAATGGTTAATATTCCATTAAAGCCTTGCCGTTAATTTATACGGCAAGGCTTTTTTATTAAATAATAGTTATAAAAAGATTGCTAGTAACAAACTTTTGCTTATCTTTACATCATCATTAACCGCCGCGAGGCACAAAACATCCAATTATGTTAGAAACACTAAAAAGAATCTCTGAAGAAAACGAAGCAGGATTCACCTTCAACCTCCTTACCGCCGCCCCTGTTAAATACGGCATAGTGGTAGCCTACCAAGAAACCCAAGACTGCTTCGGAGTTTCAGGCCTAAAGAAAGCCTTAGCCCACGCCCAGAAACACAACAACGTAGTAGGCGGCTGGTTCAACTCCCAAAACGGCAAATTCTACTATGACAGCTGCAAAGTCTTTCAAAACAGAAAAGCAGCCATTGAATTTGGAAAAGAGCAAGCGCAAATAGCAATCTTTGATCTGACCAACTTAGAAGAAATTAAACTCTAACCAGGAAGGGGCTTCGGCCCCGACCTTTTACCATACATAGCCATGAGAAATTTAGAGTTATTAAACATAGAAGCAGAAACGGCCGCCGCTATAAGCACCAGCCGCGATAAATTATTAGCCTTTTTAGGCATTAAGGTAGACATACTGGAAGTGGTGGGTACCACCCTCCGGGTGCGGGTAGAGCAGGCGGAACTGAAAAATAATTGGCTCCTGAACCAAAGGGAATTAACCAAGCGCGCCGCCACCGTTTTTTCACCCATATCTGGCAAGTACAAACTGCATTATGTTGCCTTGACCTACGCACCTAATTTTGAGAACATAGAGGCCGCCTGGATTAAAAACAAAATGGCTGAGTTTGGCTTGTCCAGGAACGATGTTATTAAGCAAATGGAAATAGATAAATCAACGCTTTCCGAAATGTTGAGTGGTAACAAACCATTAACTAAGTTTCACAAAGCCGCTTTTTACTACTACATCTTGACGTATGAAATAAACAGGGATATTAGGCTAAATCTACTGCAAGAGTAGCATTTAAAGTTGGGTTTAAACATTATCTTGTACCTGCATGAAATACGTAAGCATTGATATAGAGACCACCGGTTTAGACCGCCTAAAATGCCAGATACTTGAATTTGCGGCCGTGGTGGAAGACTCTGCCAACCCTATGCCCTTAGAACAGTTGCCTACTTTTAAAATAATGATTGCGCATGACGGTCTCTATTGGGAGGAGGTTGCTAAGGAAATGCATTATAAGAGCGGTTTGTTTGAAGCATATAGCCAGTCTAAAAAGGAGTTTCCCCGCTTATCTGTATTTTACTTCCATGAGTTTTTAAAGCAAAATGGGTTTGAAGTAGATAAAAGAGGAAGAGTAGCCATAAGCGTGGCGGGCAAAAACTTTAGCAACTTTGACCGGGTATTTCTTGAAACCTTGCCCGGTTGGGTAGAGCTAATCAAGATAAACCAGCGCGTGCTAGACCCCACTTTAGCTTATATTGATTGGGAAAACGACAACCAGCCACCCACCTTAGAAGAATGCAAGACCCGAGCAGGTATTATAAATACACAAGTTACCCACCGTGCTTTGGATGATGCCTTAGATGTAATTATTCTTTTAAGGAACTGTTATATATAAGTTTGGTGTAATATTTATATATTTAGGCTCTAAATCCAATTTATGCAAACAGGCTCTACCCAGGCAAGCCCTCGCCCTGCATCTGCGCGCAAACCTCAAACGGAGCGGCTTTACCAACAGGTACGGGATGATTACAGAAAAATGGCAAGTGTCAAAAAGAACGGAGTAAGAATGGTTACCCAAGACTATATCTTCGGCGTGTTGGCAGATAGGTACTTCCGGAGCCACAAAACAATTGAAAATATTATTTTTAACAGAGTTTAATCCAGAATTTTATGAGCAAATGTGTTGTATGTTCTACAGAACTCAAATTCATGAATACCCCCAATTTTGGTTCAGGAAAGCTAAGTGATGGGGGGGCTGTGTGTTCAAATTGCTTTAAAAAAATAAACATTGCGAACTCTAGTGTTGCTTCTAAGCTAAAAAAGCACTCACTTTCTGATATTCAAAATCTACTTCATGATAAAGTCGATACAGAAAACAACAAAAGCTCTAAGCTAGATGCAATTAGGGCGGAAATAAAATCACTTGGGCTTGATAACGTTGTCACCTTCTTGGGTAGAAAAGAGATTAATGAACTGCCCAGTATTTTAGACCAAAATGAAAAAATCACCAATTTAATTCAAGGCACTTACAATGGTGGGCAAGGTATTTTAGTGGCCACAAATAGGAGGTTGGTTTTTGTAGACAAGGGAATACTTTATGGTCTTAAAGTAGAAGATTTTCCACTTGATAAAATCACTACTATTCAATATGAGACTGGGTTACTGCTTGCTGAAGTAAAAATTCATACGTCGGGAAACATTGCCACCATTGACAATGTGGAGAAAGCTGGTGCAAGGAAATTTGCTGAGTCTGTCAGAAACCAAATATCACAACCCATAGGAGAAGTTTTAAATTATGAGCCTGATCCTCTTGCACAGCTTGAGAAATTAGGCAAACTAAAAGCAGCGGGTGTACTAACAGAGGAAGAGTTCTCTCAGCAAAAGAAGAAGCTTTTAGAAAAGATTTAACGGTAGATGTTATGGCAATTATTAAGGCAACTTTTACAGGAAATAATTCTTTAGGCTATGTTAATGGCCATAGTTATATCCTTTCTGTAAACCAATTACCGAATGGCCAGCTTCAAATATACCGCGCTGATAATTCAGGAGGCAGTTGTCCTTATGATAGCTTTATTTCCTTTCTTAAAAATTGGGCGCAGGTTTCATTAATATAAACTAAATCACACCACAAAAAATGGCTCGGTTTCCTCTTCAGGGTCCGGGCCATTTTGGTTTATGACCTCCACGCCCTCCACGGCACCGTCTGTATATTGCACCTGGGCGGCGTAATCCATTAGCACGCATTCAAAGCTCAGCTGGTAGAGGTTACCGGCCCCGCCCGTATCTACAGGGGCAAAGCCAGTTCGGCGCATTTGGCTGTAGTTCTGCCCATCGCTGCCGTGTAGCACGGCAAACACATCATTAAGCAGCTCTAAAAAACCCAGCGCGCTTTCTTGGTTGCTGCTGCCGCGGTAGGTGTCAGAAAAGGTCTCGTAAAACAGAAAACAGTCAATTTGCAGGCGTACCTGCTGCACCCGGGTGCCGCTGTCTGTGGTGCCCAGTATCCGGAAGCCCAGGAACAGCGCCGGCGTAGGGAACGGGTGTTCCTCGCTGAGGAAGTTTAC
>JBBSSO010000228.1:0-4452 GCA_038241905.1 Cytophagales bacterium
ATTTTGGCGAAGGTACCTACTGCGGCAGTTGAGTAATCTTTCCCAATTCTAAATCTAAAATCGGCTCCGGCAAAGATTGTGCTGCCCCATGCGGTGACCTGAAACCCGATCAGCGGTTCTTGTTCATTTTCCCACTTTCTAAATATACCTATGGCTACTCCAGTAGAGGTGTAGGAGGTAATTAGAAGAGTATTTTGCAATTCACCATATAAAGAACGTATCCCTTTTCCGGCTTCCACGCCCAAAACGACACCTTGTAAGCCAAAATTGTTAGATGCAAAATGGAAAGTGCCCTCAACGCCCACCGTTATTTGTGATTTAGGTTTAGAAAAATAGTAATGCAACGTGGGGCCTACGGTTACAAATTGGCCTCTCGCCGAAAAAGATAAAGAGATAAAAATAAAAATACAGAATATGCTTTTCATATAAAATGGCGGGGGTAGGTATATAATTAAAGCTATTTAAGGTTTCTACAAATCGGTATTTCTTAAGAAGGCAATTTCTGTTTTAGGCCTGTTTTTGCAAAAACAGGCCTAAAACAACCACTTGAAACAACCAGCAGGCATCTAAGCCAGGGGAGCTTAGGCTAAATTATATACCAGTGAATATTTATCCTTACAGAATAAAATCCATCCCTAAAAAAGCTCTAAGGAAACTACTTCCTTGATTTTATAATAGTTTTTAGCCGATGGAATGAACACTTCTATTTCGCGCCAGCCAATTCTTACTTTCTCGTTTTTGGTTTTGCCGGTAACGTTCATGAATTGCTCTGACCCCGGAAACTGCCGCAGCCAGATGAAAGATTTTTCATTGTTATCTAGGTCTGTCATCACAAAGTAGTTAAAATCTTTGGTGTCAATGCGTTTCAATTTCCCCTCTGTAGTACCTGTATTTTCTCCCGATGCGTTCTCGGCCATTCTCGTAGAAAGAACCACATAATTAGGGCAATTTATGTTCAGAAGGTTTTTCCCAATCCCGACTCCTAATTCCCGCATGGCGGCGCGGTCAGTAATATCTGCTCCCCGTTCTTCGGCCATCTTTACTACCAAATTGGTTTGCTGGGTAAAACAATCCATAAACGCCTTGTTGGCGGCAGTTTTTTCCGAAATCTGGTCCATGTCTAGTCCCGAAATGCAATCGCAAAGTTTTTGAGTTAGCTCTTTTTCGGCATCGCCAAGCGTTGTTTGCCCAAAGGAGGTAAAAGAGAAATACAGAGAAAGAAAAACGAGGGAGGCGATGTGTTTCATAAAGAGGAATGCTAGTTTGGTCAGTAATGGAAGAAGTTTTCAAGACAAGATATGGAAGCAGAAGGAAAGCACAGAAGAAACTTTCTGTTTTAGGCCTGTTTTTCCAAAAACAGGCCTAAAACAGCTTTACAGCGTCACACCAAATTTCCCTGCCAGCCCTTCTAAATCTTTTATTACCGGCGGTAGCAGCGGAATTCCGTCTTTTAAGCGTTGCTCCGTGAAAAGCCTTTCCGGATCGCCGGGGATAAGCACTTGCTGCCCTTCTTTGGCTTTGGAGCTTCTAAATCGTTTAATCCAGGTATCCATGTGGTGCTTAAAATCATCCGCCGGGCGGAAGGCATCTACCCGCATAGCTCCAAAAAAATGACCGATTCCTTCGCCCACCGGATCTGCGGGCGGTGCCAGAAAACTTACGAACGGCGGCACCCAAGGCCCGTAATTGGCTCCAGATAACACCGCCGAAAAAATATCAACTACCGCCCCCAGCGCGTAACCTTTGTGGCTGCCAGTATCGCCGCCTAAAGGCAACAGCGCGCCGCCATCTTTTAGCGCATGCGGATTGGTAGAAGCAGCACCATCGGCGGCCTGAATCCAGCCGTGCGGGGCTTCCAGGTTTTTGCGCTGCAACATTTCTAGTTTGCCGTTGGCCGCAGTGGTGGTGGCTAAATCGGCTACAAAAGGCGGCTCTTCACCAGCCGGAATAGCCACCGCAACCGGGTTGGTGCCCAACAGCCGTTCCAGCGAATGCGTGGGCGCCACCAGCGGACTGGCGTTGGTCATGGAAATGCCAATCATGTCGTGGGCCAGCGCTTGCATGGCGTGGTGGCCAGCTATGCCGTAGTGGTTAGAATTTTTTACGCTCACCCAGCCGCTGCCCACGTTATGCGCTTTTTCAATAGCAATTTGCATGGCTTTGGGCGCTACCACCAAACCCAGGCCGCCGTCGCCGTCAACGGTGGCGGTGCTGGGCGTTTCATGCAAAATTTTGATGGTGGGCGTGGCATTAATTCGGCCCGTTTCCCAGAGCCGGACGTAACCAATTAAGCGGGCCACGCCGTGCGAATCTACGCCCCGCACATCCGCAGAAAGCAAGGTTTCGGTGGCGGTGCGGGCGTCGGGGGCTGGGCAACCCATCGCTAGAAAAATTTTATGGCTGAAATCGTAAAGACGCTGGTAGGTATACATGGGCAAAAAAAGAGCTGAAATCCATGGGCTAAGGTACGGGAAAGCCAAGAAAATACGGCGGTAAATGTTAGCTTTGGCTGCCGGGTTTTTCTTGGCAAATGACTGGCGGATACCATCGAACAAAATGTTTTTTAAAATTTTAGTTCGATGAAGAATTTAATAAACCACTGGCAAAAACGAAATCTTATGAATAAACGCGTCTCTTTTTTCCTGCTGTTGGCCACCTGTTTTGGGCCTGTTTTTTCAATTTCAGCCCAAAAACAGCTGCCGTTGACCACGCAAATTAAAGCGGTAACGGTATTTTTAAACCGAGCGCAAATTACCAATGTGGGCCGCGGCACGGTAGAAACTGGCGTTACTGAGCTAATTCTGGAAGGTTTGCCCGAGCGAATTGACGAGCGCAGCGTGCAGGTGCGGCCCACCGGAAACGTGGTTTTGCTCTCAGTGCGGTACGAGCGAAATTTTCTGCAAAACCAGACCAAACCCGTCGATTTAAAAAGGCTGGAAGATTCATTGCAGAGCTATAACGGCCGGATCCGGACGCTGACGGATTTGCGCGAGGTCTTACAAAAAGAAGAAGCCTTGCTCAAAGCCAACGAAAACATTGGCGGATCGCAAACGGGAACCACGGCGGCGCGCCTCAAAGAAGTAGCCGATTTTTACCGCACCCGTTTGCTGGCCATCCGGAAAGAAATCCAAGTTACGGACCTGCAATTGGTGTTGCTACGCGACCGTCAACGGCAATTTAACAGCCAGGTAAACCAGTTCAGAACCGATCAAAAAGCCAACAACCGCGTGATAGTGGCCGTGAAGGCATCGGGCAAAGCCCAAGTAGGGCTAGAAGTTACCTATCTGGTACTCAATGCCGGCTGGGCGCCGATGTATGACGTGCGGGCAACGGGCGCGCAAGGTCCGGTGCAACTGCAATACAAAGCCAACGTGCGCCAAAACACCGGCGTTAACTGGGACAATGTGCAACTGACGCTGGCCACCACCAACCCCGCCGAGGGCGCGCAAAAACCAGAGTTAGACCCTACTTATTTGGCCATTTACCAGCCGGTAGTGAGAAGAACCAATGTGAAATTTTCAGTGCCGATGGTCAAGAAAGATGTAGAAGTATTGAGTGATAGATTAGAAGAAGTGGTGGTAACAGGCTATGATGAAAAAGCAGCAGCTCCTTCAGAATCCACTTCTGACTATACAGAAGCCATCAGTACCACGCTGGCCGCTGAGTTTAAAATTGGGATTCCGTTTAGCGTGCCTTCTGATGGGAAACCGCACACCGTAGACATTCAGCAGCACAACCTTACCACCGCTTACGCTCACATTACCGTGCCCAAACTGGACCCTACCGTGTTTTTAGTGGCGCACTTAACTAACTGGGAAAACCTAAACCTGCTGCCCGGCGAGGCCAATATTTTTCTGGACGGCACGTTTACGGGCAAATCTTTCTTGAACCCGCAAGAAACCCGCGACACGCTTACGCTCTCTTTGGGCCGCGACCAGAACGTGGTGGTGCAGCGCGATCGGCTAAAAGATTACCAAAAACGCTCTACGTTTGGCAACAACATTAAAGAGCAGTTTGGCTACGAGATTTCATTGCGCAACACCAAGGCCCAGCCCGTTACCATTACCGTGGAGGACCAAATACCCGTTAGCACCACTAGCGATATTTCAGTGGATGACATTGACACCAACGGCGGCCGTCTAGACAAAGAAACCGGCAAAGTGACTTGGCTGGTAACCATTCAGCCCAACCAGACCGCTAAGCGCAACTTGCGCTATGTAGTGAAATACCCCAAAAACAAGCAGATTACAGGCCTTTAAAAGTTGGTCTTATTTTCGATTTTCCTGTTTTAGGCCTGTTTTTGCAAAAACAGGCCTAAAACAGGAATTCGGGTGGAAGTTTGGGCGCAGGCGCAAAAGATTTGTGCGTATTTCTGTTCTTTCAGCCAACCAAGCAGAGGTTTTGAGCATCTTCTAAGAAACCAGCGGAGCATCTGTCTTTTTCTGGAATAGA
>JBBSSO010000229.1:0-4450 GCA_038241905.1 Cytophagales bacterium
TAACCTACACTCTAAAAATCTGTTTATTAACATAAAGGAGGAGAAAACTTTCGCCTACCACTCCTTTAAAATTCATTTAATTAAACGCCTAAGAGCAATCTCATTGGGTCTTCTAGCAATTCTTTTACCCGCACCAAGAAACTTACCGATTCTCTACCGTCAATAATGCGGTGGTCATAAGAAAGGGCCAGGTACATCATGGGCCTAATAACTACTTCATTGTTGATGGCCACAGGCCGTTGCACAATGTTGTGCATGCCCAAAATAGCCGACTGCGGAGCATTGATAATGGGCGTTGACATCATGGAACCAAAAACACCTCCGTTGGTGATGGTGAAGGTGCCGCCGGTCATTTCATCAATGCCCAATTTGTTTTCGCGGGCACGTTTGGCTAAGCGCACCACTTCTTTTTCAATGCCATCCAAAGACAAACTTTGGGCGTTCCGGATAACCGGCACTACCAAGCCTTTCGGGGCTGATACGGCAATGGAAACATCACAGAAATCATTAAAAATCATATCTGTGCCGTCAATTTGGGCGTTAACGGAAGGCCATTCTTTCAGGGCTACAGTACACGCTTTAATGAAGAAGGACATAAAGCCCAAACCTACATCATGCTTTTCTTTGAAGGTTTCTTTGTACTTGGCCCGGATGTCCATGATCGGTTTCATGTCTACCTCGTTGAACGTGGTGAGCATGGCCGTTTCGTTTTTCACCGTTACCAAGCGGCGAGCAACAGTTTTACGCAGGCTGCTCATTTTCTCGCGGTGGCTGTTGCGTTCACCCGCAGCGGCTGGCGCAGGAGCGGCTTCATTGGCAGCAGGTTCAGAGGCGGCGGCCGCTGGTTTAGCCGATGGCTGAGCGGCCGGTTTGGCTTGCGCGTTATGGGCGTCTTCTTTGGTAATGCGTCCGTCGCGGCCGGTGCCGCTTACGTCAGACGGGTTAATATCTTTCTCAGAAAGAATTTTACCCGCCGCCGGCGATGGCGTACCACTAGCATACGTATTTGCACCCGAGGACTGCGCCGAAGCTGCCTGCGCCGGTTGCTGCCCCGCTTCGCCTGAAGCTTGCGGTGCAGAAGCACCAGCTCCTTTTTCTATTTTGCAAATAGTCGCGCCAATTTCTATGGTTTCACCTTCTTGGGCCAGAATTCGGAGTACCCCTGCCGCTTCGGCGGGTAGTTCAAACGTAGCTTTATCAGATTCTAGTTCACAGATGATTTCATCCATCGCCACTTGATCGCCGTCTTGCTTGAGCCATTTGGCAATGGTAACTTCCGTAATGGATTCGCCCACCGTCGGGATTTTTACTTCTAGCACTTCGCCAGAGGCGGAAGTACCGCCGGTAGATTTGTTCCGGGTACCGCGGCTGGGCGTCTGTTCTGCCGCCACAGTGCTTTGCGGATCCGTAATGGTGTTAGATTCTAAAGTGCCTTTTTGCGCAGCTTCTTTGCCTGTTTCAGTAGCGTTGGCTTTGGCAGTAGTACCTTCTTCTATAGAGCAAATTACTTCGCCAATGGCGATGGTATCTCCTTCTTGCGCTTTAATGCGTAAGATTCCGGCTGCTTCGGCGGGTAATTCAAACGTGGCTTTATCAGATTCCAGTTCGCAGATAATCTCATCCATAGCTACTTGGTCGCCGTCTTGCTTGAGCCATTTGGCAATGGTAACCTCGGTAATGGATTCACCTACCACCGGCACTTTTATTTCTAATGACATAGTTTTTTATCGCTTAGGATTCATAAGCAAATCTGTTTTAGGCCTGTTTCTAGAAAAACAGGCCTAAAACAGATTCTTAATTATATACTAAAAGCTTTTTTGATAATAGCACTTTGTTCTTTCTGGTGCACTTTGTTGTAACCAGTAGCCGGCGACGAGCTAGGTTTCCGAGACACTACATCTACCACGCGGTTGCGCATAATGCTAAGAATATAGGTCCAGGCGCCCATGTTAAACGGTTCTTCTTGCACCCAATATACAGGCACATTCTGATATTTATTTAACTCCCGCTCTAGCTGAATATCCGGGAAAGGGTGCAATTGCTCCAGACGAATCAGGGCCACGTCTTGGCGGTTGGCCTGCTTCTGCTCCTCTAACAACTCATAGAAAATCTTACCGGTGCAAAGCAGCACTTTGGTTACTTTTTCTGCATCGGCGTAGCCGTCTCCAATTACTTCCAGAAAAGAGCCTTTGGTAAAGTCTTCTATGGGCGACATTACGCTTTGGTGACGCAACATTGACTTTGGAGCCATGTGAATACACGGTTTCCGGAACGGCAGGGCCAATTGGCGGCGCAACATGTGGAAATAGTTGGCCGGCGTAGTACACTGGGTTACGTACATGTTGTATTCGGCAGACAGTTGCAGAAAGCGCTCTGGGCGGGCGTTGGAGTGCTCGGGTCCTTGGCCTTCATAGCCGTGCGGCAACAACATGACCACGCCGTTCATCCGTTGCCACTTAGACTCTGTAGACGAGATAAACTGGTCTATCATAACCTGAGCGCCGTTGGCAAAATCTCCAAATTGCGCTTCCCAAATAACCAAGGCGTTGGGGTTGGCCATGGAATAGCCAAACTCAAAACCCAATACGCCATATTCAGAAAGCAGGGAATTGTAAATCTGGAATTTCTGCTGGTTTTCAGAAATGTGGTTGAGGTTGGTGTAGGGCGCGCTGGTATTGGCGTCATGCAAAACGGCGTGCCGATGCGAGAACGTACCGCGCTGCACATCTTGGCCGCTCATGCGCACAATTTTGCCGTCTAATAAGATGGAACCAAAAGCTAATAATTCGGCCGAGGCCCAGTTCAACGACTTGCTTTCAAAGAACATATCTTGCCGCTCTTTGGTCAGTTTCTCTATTTGCTTGAGCGGTTTAAAATTCTCTGGCAAGGTACTCAGCGCCTTTCCTACTTGCTCAACGGCCTGCAGGGAAATACCGGTTTCCGGCGACTGTTGAAAATCTTCGGGCCTAGAACGGCGCAGTTCCTGCCATTCTTTTTCCAGCACTTGGTAATTGTACGGCAAGGGCTCTTGCTTTACCATATCCAGGCGTTCTTGCAACATGTGGCGGAACTCTTTGTCCATTTCCTCGGCAGCTTGGTCGTCAATGCTATCAAGGCCTACCAATACCTTGTTGTAAATCTCGCGCGGGTTAGAGTGCTTGGAAATTAAATTGTACAGTTGCGGCTGCGTGAATTTAGGTTCATCGGCCTCATTGTGGCCATGGCGGCGGTAGCACACCATGTCAATAAATACATCGTTGTGGAATTTCTGACGGTATTCTGTGGCTAAGCGCACGGCAAAAACCACGGCCTCGGGGTCATCGCCGTTTACGTGCAGCACGGGCGCGTCAATAATCTTGGCTAAATCTGTGCTGTAAATAGACGAGCGGCCGTCTTCAAAATCTGTGGTAAAACCAACCTGGTTGTTAATCACGAAGTGGATGGTGCCGCCGGTGCTAAAGCCGTCTAATTTAGCCATTTGGGTAAGCTCGTAGCCAATGCCTTGTCCGGCAATAGCAGCATCGCCATGAATTAAGATAGGCAATACCTTCTTAACATCATGGTTGTACATAGAGTCTAACTTAGCGCGAATAAAACCTTCTACCACCGGGTTTACCGCCTCTAAATGCGAGGGATTAGGCGCTAGTTTTAGGTTTACTTTGTGGCCCGAAAACGTTTTTATCTCGCTAGAAAAACCCATGTGGTATTTCACGTCGCCATCGCCCATGGTCAAATCTGGCACGGCCGTTCCCTGAAACTCAGAGAAGATTTGCTCATACGTTTTGCCAATGATGTTGGCCAAGACATTGAGCCTGCCACGGTGGGCCATGCCAATGACAACTTCTTCCACACCCAACTCGGCGCCTTTGTCAATAATGGCATCTAGCGCCGGAATAGTTGTTTCGCCGCCCTCTAGAGAGAATCTTTTTTGACCGATGAATTTGGTATGCAAGAAATTTTCAAACACCACTGCCTCGTTCAACTTAGACAGAATGCGTTTTCTATATTCAAGCGATGGCGTAAAAGCCAGTAATTCTTTCTCTGCTTTTTCTTTAAACCAAGTCAGCACTTCCGGATCCCGGATGTACATAAACTCAAAACCGATGGTGCCTTGATACACTTTTTTGAGCGTAGCAAGAATATCGCGGAGCGATGCAGTACCCAAGTTTAGTTCGGCGCCACTTTGAAATTTAGTATCTAAGTCAGCATCAGACAAGCCAAAATCGGCTAGGTCTAACAGCGCTTTGCGGTCCTTGCGGGGGCGCACTGGATTGGTGTTCGCCCGCAAATGGCCGCGCGACCGATACGAGTATATAAGGTTCCGGACCTTAATTTCTTTGTCTACATTACCAGCTGGGCCACCTACGCCTGGGGTACCTTCTGAAGAAGGACTGGGAGCAGTAGTAGCGTCATGACCGTTTTCGCTGGGATAAGCGGCAGAAAAGTCAAA
>JBBSSO010000230.1:0-4442 GCA_038241905.1 Cytophagales bacterium
GGCGTGGCCGTGGGCATTGCCTTGGGCGGACCCGGCGTGCTGTTTTGGATGTGGATGAGCGCCATTGTGGGCATGGCCACCAAGTTTTTTACGTGTACACTCTCCATTATGTACCGCGGCCGCAACGAGCGCGGCGAGGTAGAAGGCGGCCCCATGTACATGGTTACCGAGGGCCTAGGCAAGAAATGGAAACCGCTCTCCATCCTGTTTGCCGCCGCCGGCTTAATTGGTACGCTGCCTCTTTTCCAAGCAAACCAACTCACTCAGATTGTGCGCGATGTCGTGCTAATACCCAGCGGCGTGGTGGGCGAAGACACGTTTCTACCCAATTTATTTATGGGCATGGCGCTGGCGTTGCCGGTGGCTATTATCATGTTTGGGGGTTTAAAACGCATCGCTACCGTGGCCACCAAACTAGTACCTCTAATGGTGGTGTTGTACACAGGCTCGGTTTTATACATTATATTAGTTAACTTTTCGGCCGTGCCGAGCATGTTTGCTCTTATTTTTGAGGATGCCTTCTCGGGTAATGCCGTCATGGGCGGAGCCGTGATGCAGGTGATTATTATGGGAGCCCGCCGCGCCTCTTTCTCTAACGAGGCAGGTATCGGAACCGCCGCCATGATGCACAGCGAGTCGCAGACCAACGAGCCCGTGCGTGAAGGCTTGGTAGCCATGCTAGAACCATTTATTGACACCATTCTAGTTTGCACCATGACCGGTTTGGCTATTTTGGTAACGGGTGTGTGGCAGGGCGAAAATAGCGCCAACGGCGTAACCATGACCGCCGATGCCTTCGGGGCAGCCATGCCCGTGGTAGGCAAGTATTTGCTGGTGATTTGCGTATTTATCTTTGCGTTTACCTCGCTGTTTTCCTACAGCTATTACGGCTCCAAGTGCTTTACTTACCTATTTGGATTTAAATACCGCCGCGCGTTTGATTATTTCTACATCTCCACGGTTATCATCGGGGCAGTAGTCACCATGAGGTCCATTATTGACCTCATTGACACTTCTTTCGCGTTAATGGCCATCCCTACCATGACCTGTGCCTTGGTCATGTCTCCCCGCGTTATGGCCGCCGCCAAAGACTATTTCGCAAGAATGAAGGCGGAGCGGGTGAGTAAGAAATCTTTTTAGGGGGATAGATTAGATTGCAAACTCTTAGTAAAACTATGAGAAGCCAGGTTCTTGCTATGGTTATTTGCAGCAAAAAACTAAAGTTTACAAAAGCTCTTAAACTATTCTCACTATCTCAAGTAAATATGGAAATGATACAAGCATCAATAAAAACCATAAAAACGTAAAGATGGACTCTAAAAAACCAAAATCAGAAAAGAAAGAACTTGCTTCTACCCTTAAAGAGTTGTTCATTGATGGACTAAAAGACATTTATTGGGCAGAAAATGCCTTGGTGAAAGCGCTTCCAAAAATGTTTGAGCAAGCAACCGATCAAAGGTTAAAAACAGCCCTGAAAGATCATTTGGCCCAAACAAAAGAACAAGTGATACGCTTAGAAAAAGTTTTTGAATCGATGGGATTGAAAGCGGAAGGTAAAAAATGTTTAGCCATCGAAGGAATTATTAACGAAGGTACAGAAGTGATGGAATCTACTGCGGTAGGTCCCGTTCGGGATGCCGGAATTATTGGCAGCGGTCAGAAAGTGGAGCATTATGAAATGGCGACTTACGGGACGCTAGCCGCTTTTGCTAAAACGTTAAATGAAAAAACTGCCCTAGATTTACTTTTGAAAACGTTAGGGGAAGAAAAGAAATCTGATATGCTGCTCACTACCATAGCCGATACGAACTTAAACTCGCAGGCGGTTGATGGAAAATTACAGTCAAAAGATTTAAACGCAGTTTAATAATATCCTTAAATAAATAAGCACAGGCTTACTATGAAAATAAATGAAAGCGAACCGTTTGAAAATGGTGCTAATCCAAAAAAGGAACAATTAGGAAAATTTACGACAGATAATCAGGGTGAATTTTTAACGACCGACCAAGGGTTGAAAATTAACGATGATCAAAACTCTTTAAAGGCAGGAGATCGTGGTCCAACTTTACTCGAAGATTTTATTCTAAGAGAAAAAATCACCCACTTTGACCATGAAAGAATTCCAGAAAGAGTTGTACACGCAAGAGGCTCTGGTGCGCACGGCGTTTTTGAACTTTTTAAGCCGATGGGGAAATACACAAAGGCCAAGTTTTTAAACAACACTTCTATTAAAACACCGGTTTTTGTACGATTTTCGAATGTTGCCGGATCCAAAGGCTCTACTGATGTTCCTAGAGATGTTCGCGGCTTTGCGGTGAAGTTCTATACGCAAGAAGGAAATTATGACCTTGTGGGGAATAATATGCCCGTATTTTTCATCCAGGATGCAACTAAATTCCCCGACTTAGTGCATGCGGTAAAGCCAGAACCGCACAATGAAATTCCGCAGGCTGCATCTGCCCACGACACTTTTTGGGATTTTATCTCTTTGATGCCAGAAGCGATGCACAATGTGATGTGGTTGATGAGTGACCGGGCCATTCCAAGAAGTCTGAGAATGATGGAAGGTTTCGGAATCCATACCTTCAGATTTATCAATGAAGAAGGGAAATCGCATTTCGTTAAATTCCACTGGAAACCAAAACAAGGGGTTTTAGGATTAGCCTGGGACGAAGCGCAAAGAATTTCAGGGAAGGATCCAGATTTCCACAGACGTGATTTGTGGGAGGCCATTGATGAAGGTTATTTTCCTGAATGGGAACTTGGCGTTCAAATTATAGCCCAAGAAGATGAACACAAATACCCGTTTGATCTTTTAGACCCTACAAAATTAATTCCTGAGGAAATGGTTCCCGTGGAAATCATCGGTAAGATGACGTTAAACAGAAACCCCGATAATTTCTTTGCAGAAACTGAGCAAGTTGCTTTTCACCCTGGTCATTTAGTGCCCGGAATAGATTTCACCAATGATCCCTTATTGCAGGGGAGATTGTTCTCTTATACTGATACTCAGATTTCGAGATTAGGTGGTCCCAACTTTCACGAAATTCCTATCAATAAATCAATTCCTGAAGTAACCAATCATCAACGTGATGGAATGCACAGGATGCAGATTAACAAAGGGAAAGTTGCTTATAATCCCAACTCCATGGGTGGCGGCTGTCCCTTCCAAGCCATGATGTCAGAGGGCGGGTTTACTTCTTTTGAAGAACGCATTGATGCTAAAAAAATAAGGATGAGAAGCAAAAGCTTCTTTGATCATTTCAGTCAACCAGATTTGTTTTACAAAAGCATGACGGATGACGAGAAGAGACATATTCAGGATGCGTTTGCTTTTGAATTAGGGAAAGTAAAAATTGTTCCTATTCGGCAGAGAATGGTAAACATGCTGTTAGAAATTAATGAAAGTTTAGCGAAGATTGTAGCTGATAAATTAGGATTAACTCCAGAAAGATTACCGCAGCCAATTACAGATAGCATTCCCGCAGACGGAAATTTAGATCATTATCATTCTTTTAAAAACAATCTGCCAATTGATACGGCACCGTCTTTAAGTATGTCCACGAAACTTCCTACTGATATTAAGGCAAGAAGAATTGCGCTGCTTACAGCAGATGGCGTAAACGATGAGGCGTTCACCAAAATTAAGCTAGAACTATGTAATCTAGGTGCTATTGTGGCCGTCATCGCACCAAAACATGGCTTTGTTACTACCAAATCTGGAGACAAATACCCCATTGATGACAGTTTGCTTACAGCAGCGTCAGTTGTTTTTGATGCCGTTTATGTAGCTGGTGGTGACAATATAGAAGCACTTTCTGCAAATGCTGAGGCACTTCATTTTGTAGCCGAAGCCTTTAAACATTGTAAACCCATTGCATCAGATGAAAATGCCACTGAGTTTTTACAAAAAGCAATTCCAAATATTAAACTTCCGGCAAAAGGAGTTTTAACCAATGGAAATCTAGAAGAATTTGTAAAAGATATTCAGCAACATAGATTTTGGAATAGAGAAGAAAACCCGGTTGTACCGGCTTAACCTCTCTCTGTTTTCTCTCTTCTGATTTGCAGCTAGGAGTTATTTACTCCAGATACTTCTTCATAAATTCTGTTTTAGGCCTGTTTTTTGAAAAACAGGCCTAAAACGCAAAAGGGCTGCTCTACTAGAACAGCCCTTTTTTCGTTTTAAACGAGGTGCTACAACCTTACATGCTGAGGTATAAATTCCGCTCGGCGTAAATTTTAGCAAAGTACTCGTCTTCTAGGTCATCAATAAAGTAAATGGCCTCGCCAGTCGATTTCATCTCAGGGCCCAGCTCCTTGTTCACTTCCGGGAACTTGCTATAAGAGAAAACCGGTACTTTAATGGCATAGCCTTCCAACTGCGGATTGAAGGTAAAGTCAGTTACTTTGTTCTCGCCTAGCATCACTTTAACGGCATA
>JBBSSO010000231.1:0-4439 GCA_038241905.1 Cytophagales bacterium
ATTAACTGTTTCATTTCTCTTGATAATATAGTTAATAACTAACTCCAGACTTGTATCGTCAAAATAGTTGTCGGTACCTATTCTTAGTTCAGGAAGAAGCCTATTGTTTATCTCATAGCTGAGTCCTACAAATGGTAGATTCGATTGATTAAAACTAGCACCGAACTGTGCAAAGGAAGTAGTAGATATGAATAAGAGAAGAATTACAATGTAGATTTTTTTCATATAAGTTCTTTTAATAATTTTTGAATTTTCTATGGTTACACCCAACTTGTTTATAAACGGAGGTATTCCATATATTGGCATCATGTCCGATTAGGTATTTTACTTTAGTTTGAGGCAAAAGTTCCTCCCAAAGTGCCAACGCTATCACCAAGGTATGCATTATTTACAGATTATCAAGTGGGCTCATAATTTTGTCTAGCGCGTGGGTCGTCACGTGCGTGTAAATCTCGGTGGTTTTGCTGTTGCGGTGGCCCAAAAGTGCTTGTATGTACCTCAGGTCCGTTCCCTGTTCCAGTAAATGAGTCGCGAAAGAGTGCCGAAGCGTGTGCGGAGTCACTTTCTGCCGAATCCCCGCGCGGACCAAACACGCCTTAAACACATTTCTAATACTATCAGACGTATATTGCCCGCCGTACTGGCCCTCAAAAAGCCAATCTTGCGGTTTGTACATTTTGTAATAAGCCCGCAGGCTCTCCAACAATTTCTGAGACAACAACGTCGTGCGGTCTTTCTTCCCCTTGCCACCCCTAATAAAGAGCACATTCCGGGCAGATTGCACGTCCGAGATCTTTAAATTGACCACTTCGCCAATCCTAAGCCCACCCGCATACAGCAGCTGCAACATGCACTTGTGCTTTAAATTTTCCGTCGCCGCTAAAATCTTACCCACATCCTGCTTGCTCAACACCGTAGGCAAACTGTCCGGCTTCTCCGGCCGTTCCACGTCTTTCAGCCGCACCTCAATCCGGCCCAAACTACGTTGGTAGTAAAATTTAATCGCATTAATACTTTGGTTCACAAAAGAATGAGAATACGTGCCCGTTTGCACCATTACCCGATGGTACGCATTAATCTCCTCCTCGCCAAAAGCTTGCAAAGCCGCCAACTCCTTGTCTTTGTGCCAATTCAGAAACCGCAGCAGCAGGCTATGGTAAATCCTAATCGTATTTCGGCTGTAATTGAGCAGCACCAACTTCTCCAAGTAAACCAGCGGGCAAGTGACAAAACCCGCATCTTTCCGGTACGTTTGCTCCCACAGTTGTCGCATGAGACTTAAATCTTTCACCTTTAATTCTTGCCCCAGCCACAGCCACGCTTTCCCCTCCAATTCATTGGCCAAATGTTGCAGCCCGCTCAGCCCCTCTTCCAATACAAAACAGGAATACACCGCGCTCCAAGCAGCTGCTTTACTGGCTTTCAGCAGTTTATAAAGCTCCTGGTTGTGGGCAAAAGACAAGATTAAAACCACATCGCCGTTCTCAGCTTGCCGAGACCGAACCTTTAGCACCGGCAACGCCGCGCATTTTTCCAAAGCCGTATTTGCCTGCCCCGGCGCCAGCACAGCTAAATTTTTAGTTACCGTTAAGCGCGGAGCCCGGTCTAGATACTGTGTATTTACCTTAGCCACGCCATGAAAATGCGCATACGTGCTCTCCAGCGCCTGTGCCGAGCGGTGCATAACAAAACACGTGTACGTTTTGCTAAACTTTATCCAGCCTGCCTCCTTCAGCATTCTAGACAGAAAAGGATTGGGCTTGTGCCATATTTTAATAAACCGTTTACCAGCGTGCTCCAGCGCATTCAAATAAAGCGTGGGCGTGTTATAAGCGGTAGCAGCAGGAACAATATTTTTCATCCCGCTAAAATAAGGGAGCGGCCAAGCCCTAACCGTAATATATGCGTATACATCCGTAAGTATCCGGATAAAGAAATTAACACGGTTAAGCACTTTCCCCAGGTCCATTTCATCGCCCAAAAAGGGCGATGGAATTTATCAAAAATCAATTACCAGCTTGTTAAATTTAAGAGCCTATTTTAGTTTTGATTTTGCCCGCGAAAACAGGAAGCGAAAGGTTCTAACGAAGCGTTTCCCCGAAAGCATTCGGGGTGTGCCATTACCGCAACATCGCAGCACTATAGTGAGAAAAAATGGAGAAGTCAGGTTCTTTTGCTGTCTGTTTGCAGCGCAAAAGACAAATTTAAACATGCTCTAAGTCCAGAGCAAAATCCTAAATCACAGTTGCTCCTATTATTAAGTGCCACCAAAAACATAAAACGTGCAAATTTTGGCCAAGGCCGATGGCGTCACAATATTTTCTTTCCACCCCCTTAAAGGTGTAGCGTATGCAAAGCGTTCAGAAACAATGCGGACAATGCGGTGCGGGCCTAACCGGCCGCGCCGATAAAAAATATTGCTCAGACCAATGCCGCGCCATGGCAGGCAACGCGCGCAAATTAGAAGAGCGCGGCGAGCAACTCATGAAAGAAGTGAACGCCCGCCTGCGGCTCAACCGCAACCTGCTCCGCAAAGCCAGCCCCGAAGGCAAAACCACCATCCGCCGGCAAGTTCTAGAACTAAACGGATTTGATTATCAGCATTTCACGCACTTGTACCGCACTAAAACAGGCAGTACCTATTATTTCTGCTATGATTACGGCTACCTGCTGCTGCCAGAAGACAAATTACTCATCGTGAACTGGCAACAATACATGGCTGTGAAATGATAATATTAAATTCGTAAATTTGAGGAAGTTAAGTTTTAGAAATGAAACAAAAAGTTTATATTGATACTTCAGTTGTTGGAGGATATTTTGATGAATAATTCAAAGAAGCGACCATAGCATTATTTGAAAGGATGGAGAATAACGAAATTATATTTGTGGTTTCGGACTTATTAGATTTGGAATTAATAAATGCGCCTGAAAAAGTGCGGAACCTATTACAAAAATATTCATCAGACAAATTTGAGCGGATTGAACTGAATGAAGAATCGGTTAATCTAGCGGAGAAATATGTTGCCGAAAAAGTAGTCGGAAAAACAAGTATTGAAGATTGCCGACACATTGCATTAGCGACAATCAACAAAGTTGACGTTTTAGCAAGTTGGAATTTTAAACATATTGTAAACTAGGAAAGAATAAAAGGCTATAATTCGGTCAATCTTAAATTAGGATACCAAATGTTACAAATTAGAAGTCCAAAAGATTTGAGGAATTATGGAAACGACTAAAAAAGGAAAAACATTCGACGCTGTAAAAATGATGCGCGATGTTCGAGATAAAATCAGTTCTGAAACCCAAAACATGACTTTCATGGAATTAAAAGCCTATATAAAAGCAAAAATTCAAGAAAGTGAATTAAAACCCCTCGGAAAATAAGCATTACTGGCAACATAGTATATAAACTATGGCTGTGAAATTGAAAATTTAAATTCCTCAGCGTTTCGCTACATCAATAAACGCAAAGTCCCGCTCCTTTTTTAAAGGCGCGGGACTTTGCGTTTTGGGGCCGTTTTTCAAAAAACAAGCCTAAAACAGGAATTTACGGCTGCTCAACCGGATAAAGTCGGCCGGCTTCTTCGCGTACCAAGCCAAAAGGCTCGTCTTTTACAATCAGCATGCCGTCAAGGTCTAACAGGTGCACGCCATCCGCTAGTTGCATGGCAGACCAAATACCGATGGTGGTTTCCATCATGCAACCAATCATGGTTTTGAGACCCAAAGCGCGAGTTTTCTGCAAAATAGCCAGCCCATTTAGGTAGCCGCCGGCTTTCATCAATTTCATATTTACCCCATGAAACTGCTGCTTCAGCAAGTCCCAGTCGGCGTGGTCGGTCACAGATTCATCGGCAAACAAATCATACGGCGAGTGCTTTTTCAAATAAACATATTCCTCCTGCAAAGTTGACGGCATAGGCTGCTCAATCATCACAATTGGGAATTTCTTGAGGCCTTCCAGAAACCGCAGCAAGGCGTCTGGGTCTTGCCAGGCTTCGTTGGCGTCTACCAACAGCGGCTGCGAGGTGGTTTTGGCCACTTCGGCCATCATGTCTAAGCCACTTTCTTCATTTACCTTCACCTTCAGGTACTCAAACCTATTAAGGCCGTGCTCTTGCGCAAAAGCCTTTATTTTGCCGGGTTCCATAATCGGGAACGTATAAGCCGTGGGGCAAGACGCCACCGGATATACGCCCAAAAACTGCGCCACGGTCTGGCCTTGTTTGCGGCTTAGGTAATGAATAAAGGCAGATTCTAACGCAAACCGCAAGGCGGGCATTACTTCGCTCTTTTCCATAAAAGCGTGGAAATCCTCCATGGTTTCTACCTGGCCCAAGCCTTGGGCTTGTAGCGTTGCAAACTGCTGGCTCAGCAATTCCGGACTTTCACCGTAGCGCACGTTGGGCGCGGCCTCCCCGCGGCCCTGCACTCGGCCA
>JBBSSO010000232.1:0-4426 GCA_038241905.1 Cytophagales bacterium
TGCTCAAACTGAATTGCTTCCTGGCGTTATTGAGCGCGATGAATTGCAGAAGTTTCCGGCAGAGCAAATCAAGAAAATGGGCGAGCTGGGGTTCATGGGCATGATGGTAGACCCCAAATACGGCGGCGGCGGCATGGACACTGTGTCATACGTGTTGGCCATACAAGAAATTTCTAAGGTAGATGCGTCTGCGTCGGTGGTTATGTCTGTTAATAACTCTTTGGTGTGCTGGGGCATAGAAACCTACGGCACCGAAGAACAGAAAATGAAATACCTGCCGGCTTTAACATCCGGAGAGCAAATAGGCGCTTTCTGCCTTTCTGAGCCCGAGGCTGGTTCAGACGCCACCATGCAGCGCACCACCGGCGAAGACATGGGCGACCATTATCTTCTTAACGGCACCAAAAACTGGATCACCAATGGCAGCACGGCATCTGTATATGTTGTTATTGCGCAAACCCATCCAGAGTTACAGCACAAGGGCATTAACGCCCTGATTGTGGAGAAAGATAGCCCGGGTTTTGAGATTGGTCCTAAAGAAAATAAGCTGGGCATTAGAGGGTCAGACACGCACTCGCTAATGTTTACTGATGTAAAAGTGCCCAAAGAAAACCGCATTGGCGACGATGGCTTCGGGTTCAAATTTGCCATGTCTACGCTCAACGGCGGCCGCATTGGCATTGCCTCGCAGGCTTGGGGAATTGCTGCTGGCGCCTATGAACTCTCTCTCCAATACTCCAAAGAGCGGAAGGCCTTTGGCGTTCCCATTTCGCAGCACCAGAGCATCCAATTTAAGCTGGCAGATATGGCCACCAACATAGACGCCGCCCGTTTGCTGTGCCTGCAAGCCGCCGCTGACAAAGACGCGCACCGCGACTATTCTAAATCTGGCGCTATGGCCAAATTATTTGCTTCTAAAGTAGCCATGGACACCGCTATTGAAGCTGTTCAGATTCACGGCGGGTACGGATTCGTGAAAGAGTACCACGTGGAACGTTTCATGCGAGATGCCAAAATTACCCAAATTTATGAGGGAACATCTGAAATACAGAAAATAGTAATTTCGAGGGAGATACTAAAATAAAAAACCGTTTAGAGTATCTACAAGGGGATTAAACCTTTATATAGCATTACCTGTTATATAAATATATTCCTTACCTGTTTGATTTTTTAAAAGTTTAGTGCTAGTTTTAAGGCGACAGACAACTTAAAAAATCAACATAAACAGCAAACCCTAATCGGATCCCTTTACATGGAAGATTACAATAAAATCATTGAGTCGCTGAAAGTGCGCTACATCAAGGCTAAAAACCTAGTGCTACAGCAGCCACTCACCGTCCGGAATTACTATGACGTAGGTAATAACCTGGTTTTAGTCCACAATGGCATCGTCGCCTTCGGCGATGACAAACAAATAGCGGAGGAAGGGCAGTTGCTTTTCATTCCGGGTGGTCGTAGTACCAAGCTTTATTACGGAGACCTAGAGAGCAGAGTCATTTCTAACGATGACTACATTACCACCAAAGACAAATTCTTTAAAAGCAACGCTGATCTAGACCTCATCGGCGACGCCGAAGACAGCCACAGTTTTGTGAGCTTTGAAGCCAAAGTGTTTGACTCCGTTAACTTCTTTACCTCTTTAGAAGTGCCCGCGTTTGTGATTTCTAGCAACAAGCTGGCCACGCTGGTCATTAAAGTGGTGGAAGAGAGCATGCAGGATTTGCCCGGCAAAGAGCGAATTATTAGCCTCTACACCGAGCAGATGGTGGTGGAACTGATTCGGTACATCTTAAAGAACAAGATGTTTGTGGAGCAGCTAGCTACCAATAGCACTTACTTTAAAGACCCGCGCCTCATAGACCTGTTCAATTACATTAAAGAACACTTGGGCGGCGATCTTTCTAACAAAGTCTTGAGCAACGTAGCCAACGTGTCTGAAGATTACGTGGGCCAGTACTTTAAAATGCTGACCGGCATTAATCCGCAGGATTACATTGAATACCAGCGCATGGAGCGGGCCGTATTCTTGCTGCGCACTACCAAGAAAAGCATTCGGGAAATTGGCAAGGACGTAGGCTACAAAGACACCGCGTATTTCTGCCGTCGCTTTAAAATGATGTTTGGCATACCGGCCGGTAAAATGCGCCGCCGCGAGTCTTCTATGAACGTTTAAAGCGTATAAACTTTAATTTTTATAAACAGAAAGGCCCGCTGCTAGCGGGTCTTTCTGTTTTAGGCCTGTTTTTTGAAAAACAGGCCTAAAACAGCTTTTCCCTTGTTTAGATCATGCTGAAAACGGAACAGAGGACTGTGGTTCTAAGTAAAATGTTCTTAGGATTTCCAGCGCTACGGCATTGCAACGAAACCCGGATGGCGCACTAAGCAGGAGAGGAAAAACGAGGTAGATAACAAAATTCCAATTTCTCCCGCCCGGACAGAAAATTAAGAACATCGCCGAAGGCGATAACAGAAAATTGCGCATGCGAAATAGAAATATCCGCAACTGAAAAGTTTAACCCAGTTCTTAAAGACGCTGGAAATTATTGGGGTTGCTCAGGAGAATATTTTGCCGGAGCCAGGCTTCGGCGGTGGGCATGTCTTGAAAAATTTCGGCTTCAAAAGAATGGACTTTGGCATAAAAATCATCGGCGGTTGATTCCGCAAAGGTCTCCGGATTTACCACCATGGCGTAGTGCGTAAGACCCGCCAAGGCGGCCTGGGGAGCCCACTTGTTCAGGCTCCAATCTAAAGCGTGGTTCCAAGTGCCCAACATGGCCCTGGCATCTATGAGCAAGCCGCTATAATCTTCGGCTTCCAGAACATCGGTGTACGCTTCCATCCCTATCTTGATAGAATCTTCTGTAGAATACCCTTTCCAAGAGGCTTTGATCCACTGGTTTTGATGGTCTACCTGGATAGTTAAAAACACGTTCCCGAATACATTCTTTAGCTCATTTATCATTTCGTAAGGGGTTAATATATAAATCGTTATCAATTTTGGCGTTCTGTTTTAGGCCTGTTTTTAGAAAATTAGACCTAAAACAGAATGCTCTGCCAGCACTTGGGTCCTACAAATGCAAGTCGCCGGAAGATTCTGGCTGGTATAACACTTCTTCTACCTGGTAGGTTAACGTACCGCGCGGGGCGGCGCATTCTACTTCTTGGCCTACTTTACGGCCCAGAATAGCTGAACCTACGGGCGCCAGAATTGAAATTTTACGGGTAGCCACATCGGCATTTTTAGGGTACACCAACGTGAGCTCCATAATGGTCCCGCTTTTTATTTCGCGCAGGCGCACTAGGGAGTTCATGGTAATCACATCCACCGGAATTTCTTCTGACGGTATAATTTTAGCGTGCCGAAGTTCTCTGCACAGCGGCTCTACCAAAGCGGCCGGACCGGCGGCGCGCTGGTTCTGCACCAAAAGGTGCAGGCGTTCGTAATCTTTTTGAGTTAAATAGATAGCACTCATGGGGTTTAAAGTTAAATGAACAATAGGGTAAAGGTTGGTTTTTGCCAGCCCGCTGCGCCAGTTTGTCTCCCGTTTGCCTTTTGCTGAAAAAAAAAGACGTTCCCGCCATCGGCCAAAAGGCCGATGAAAAAGCAAGTACCTAAGCAGGAGAAAAACAGGAAATTCCTGGGCTGCGCCTTGGAGCACACCAGCTAAAAAACCGCAGCAAACGGGGTAGCAAAGGCCGGATAGAACCCGGCTTACTTGTTAAAGTCTTTGGGCGAGGTCAAAAAGAAAAGGCAATAACCGTTTAGCACATCCAGCAGAGAAGCGTGGTGTGAGGCTGCAACCAAGCCGGTAAACGGCTCGGGTAAAGAAGATTTCATTAAGCGAAAAGGCAGCACGGCAGAGGTAGAATCTTTCTTATAAAGATAGGTTCTTTCTTCTTAAAAAGCAAGAGGGTTTGATGGCGGATTTTAGAGCTTGTTTAAAGGCTAGCTTTTTGCGGCAAGGCCACGTTAAAACGTTCTTTCACCTCGCTTACCTGGGCAATAAAGAGCGGGTTTTTCTCGATGTGGTTGCCTACTACCAAAATATCGGCGCCGGCTTTCCAGGTGGCTTCTGCTTTTTCTGCCGTATTAACGCCCCCACCCACTAGTAACGGCAGCGTAACGGCCTGCCGCACGGCCCGAATCATGGCGGCGCTAACGGGGTACATGGCACCGCTACCGCCGTCTAGGTAAATGTGCTGCAAACCTAGCATTTGCCCGGCCAGCGCTGTACAGGCGGCAATAGAAGGCTTATCGTGCGGAATGGGAGTGGTGCCGCTCATGTAAGACGCCGTGGTCTGGCGGCCCGAGTCAATGAGCATATAGCCCGTGGCGTACAAAGGCAAGCCACTTTGCTGCAACAAGGGCGCGGCCGCTACGTGCTGCCCAATAAGAAAGTCTGGGTTACGGCCCGAGATTAGCGAA
>JBBSSO010000233.1:0-4419 GCA_038241905.1 Cytophagales bacterium
ACGCCAACTACTGCATCGGGCTGAAAATCTTTGATAATTTTGTAGGCTTTCCGGATACTGGAAATAACCTTAAACGGAAACGACAGGTTGTCAACCGTAAGCCTGCGCTGCAAACCGCTAATCCAAAGGCCAATAATTTTATAACCAGCCTCTGGCACTCGGGTCATTTCCATACGACCTTGTGCACCCACAAACAAGATTTCTGCATCCGGATGACGGCGTTTTATCTCGTTCGCGATAGCGATGGCTGGGTAAATATGCCCGCCGGTTCCCCCTCCGCTGATAATAAATTTATACGCTTTCTCAGGCATGACTCAAGATAGGTTTATTGACCATCGGCTGCGCCGAAAGCTTGGCTTCATGTTCGCTCCGGCTCACGCTTAGAATAATGCCGATGGATATTCCGGTAAAAATGAGAGACGTCCCGCCCATACTCAACAAAGGAAGTGGCAAACCAGTAATGGGACCTAACCCTACGGCTACGCCCATGTTCACCATCGCTTGAATAACCAAACTAAAACTAAGGCCTGCGGAGAGTAAGCCCCCAAACGCGCCCAAACTGTTGGTTACCGCCATCATGCCCCGGTAGAGAAAAGCTAAATACAGAAAGAGCACCGTAGCGCCGCCAATAATGCCGTATTCTTCAATAATGATGGCATAAATAAAGTCTGAATACGGGTGTGGCAGTATATTTCTTTGATCAGAATTGCCCGGTCCTTTCCCAAATACCCCGCCGGTGGCGATGGCGATGTACGATTGTTCCAGCTGAAAAACCGTTTCTTTGGGATCCATAAAGTTCTCAATCCGGCTAATGGCCGTTTGCATGCGTTGCCCCAAAGACAAGGCGATGGTTCCGAAAATGGCGCCCACCAAAATCATAGTTAAGATAGGTTTCATAGGAACCCGGCCAATGAACATGAGTAGAATGCACGTTACAAACAGCAAAAGTCCCGTTGAAATATTACTCATGGCAATGAGGCCGCAGATGGTGCCGCTCCATAAAAACAACGGAATTAGCGTCTGCTTAGACTCAATAATCATCTGGCGCTTGCTCAGAATACTGGCCAGATACGAGATGAGCGCCAGTTTAGCCAAATCTGAGGGTTGAAAAGTTTGGTTAATGATGGGGATGGTGAGCCAGCGAGAGGCTTCGTTGATATTAGAGCCTTTTAAGTAGGTATAAATCAACAAGGGCACTGACACGATCAGAGCCAGTTGGCTCAGTTTAGCGTAATATTTGTAATTGATTCTATGCGCCAGCCACACAAAACCCAGGCCCATAAAAATGAGCGCCGAGTGCTTAAACAAATAATACTCTGTGTTGCCGCTCATTTTTTTGTACGCCAACGTGCCGGTAGCCGAGTACACGACGGCAATACTTATCAGCGAAAAAATAATAACAATGCCCCATAAGATGGGATCGCCCTTCAGGTTCTCACGGAGCCAATTTTTAATGGGAGTCGTCATACAAATAAAGGGCTAATTTTATCTAAGCTTTAGGGTAACCAAGGTCAATATGGCCAGCATTATGCCTACGGTCCAGAAACGGGTTACTATTTTAGATTCATGGTAGCCTAGTTTCTGGTAGTGATGGTGCAACGGCGACATCTTCAAAATTCGTCGACCTTCTCCGTATTTTCGCTTGGTATATTTAAAGTAGCTCACTTGCAGCATCACAGATAAATTCTCTATCAGGAAAACGCCGCACAGTATTGGGATTAAGAGCTCTTTTCTTAAAATAAGGGCTAAAACGGCAATAATACCGCCAATGGCTAAGCTTCCCGTATCGCCCATAAAAACTTGGGCCGGGTAAGAGTTGTACCACAAAAACCCGACGCAGGCTCCTACAAAAGCGGTACAGAAAATCACCAGTTCGCCGGTATTGGGAATGTACATTATGTCCAGATAATCGGCGAAAATAGCGTTACCAGAAACCCAGGCAAAAACCGCCAATGTAGAACCAATAATAGCCGATACACCCGCCGCCAATCCGTCAATTCCATCCGTAATGTTAGCCCCGTTAGACACGGCGGTAATAATAAGAATTACCAACGGAATGTATAGAAAGCGCGCATAAGACCCTAAAACCGGGCTGGCGAAGCTGAAAAAGTGATGGTAATCTAGCTCGTTGTTTTTGGCAAACGGAATGGTAGTAATCATTTTTCTGACATCCTGAAAGCTGCTACCCACGTCTACCGTTGAAAGGCCTTTAGTGGTAAAATACTCCCGCACAATCACATCCTCAGAAAAGAAAAGCGTTACTCCTACCAGCAGTCCTAAGCCAATTTGACCTAAAATCTTAAATTTACCAGCCAAGCCTTCCTTGTTTTTGCGGAAAACCTTAATGTAATCATCCAGAAAACCAATGGCGCCTAACCAAATGGTGGAAATGATCATAAGTATAATGTACACGTTATCTAGGCGAGCTAGTAAAACGGTAGGCAACAAAATGGCCAAAAGAATAATGAGACCGCCCATGGTGGGGGTACCTTTTTTCTCTAACTGGCCTTCCAAGCCTAGGTCACGGATTGACTCGCCTACCTGTTTGCGTTGGAGCATTTTAATGAGTCGTCCGCCAAATAGCATGGCAATTAACAGAGACAGCAGCGCCGCTAAACCCGCTCTAAACGAGATAAAGCGAAACAAATTTGCTCCGGTAAATTCAAAATGCTTGTCTAAGAAATCAAAAAGATAATAGAGCATTCGTTTTTTGTTTGGGTAAAAAGGAAGACTTATTGCCAGCTCATTTTCACCCGTTAAATTACTTACTTCTGCAATAGAGAAAATATCTCTAGCAGCACTTGCTTGTCGTCAAAATCTGTTCGGGTGCTTTTAATTTCTTGGTAGGTTTCGTGGCCTTTGCCTGCCACTAAAATTATGTCTTCGGGTTCCGCTAACAACACAGCCGTCTTAATAGCTTCCCGCCGATCTACCACCGATAAAGATTTCTTCAAGTCCGCTCCTTTTACGCCAGCCTGCATTTGGTTGAGAATTTCTTGCGGGTCTTCGTCGCGCGGATTGTCAGAGGTCAAGATAACCCGGTCGCTCAGACGAGCCGCTAAATCTGCCATAACTGGTCGCTTGGCCGCATCGCGGTTACCACCGCAACCCACCACGGTAATTATTTTCTGTTCCGGTCGCCGAATTTGCCGGATGGTTTGTAGCACGTTCTCCAAAGCATCTGGGGTGTGGGCATAATCTACAATACCGGTAATCTGACCAGCTGAAACCACATAATCAAATCGGCCGGCGGCCGAGGTAAGGTTGGAAAGGCTGGCCAGTACTTCTTCTTTGTCCTCGTCCAGCAAAATAGCCGATCCGTACACCGCCAGAAGGTTATAGGCGTTGAACGTACCAATAAGCCGGAACCAGACCTCCTGCCCTTCCAAATCTAGTTGCAAGCCCTGGATGGAATTGTTAGTTAACCGAGCTTTGAAATCGGCTTCTTTTCTCAGAGCGTAGGTATGCGGCTGACTTTTGGTGTTTTGCAGCATAACCAATCCGCGCTTGTCGTCTGCGTTTACTAGGGCAAAGGCATTTTTGGACAAGCCATCAAAAAACAGCTTTTTAGCTTTAATGTACTCCTCAAAAGTGCCGTGGTAATCTAAATGATCATGTGAAATATTGGTAAAAACCGCCCCGGCACATTGGGTACCCGCAACGCGGTGCTGTACTAGCGCATGAGAACTCACTTCCATAAACGCGTGCGAGCAGCCGGCTTTAACCATTTGAGCAAACAAAGCCTGTAGCGTTATAGCGTCTGGAGTGGTGTGCGTAGCCGGAATAATAGTTTCATTGATCTGATTCTGGACCGTGGAAATAAGCCCCGTGTTGTAGCCTAGTTCTCTGAACAGCTTATGCAGTAACGTGACGCAAGTGGTTTTACCATTGGTGCCCGTTACGCCAACTAATTTCAAATGCTTAGTGGGGTGACCGTAAAATTCAGCGGCAACCAAACCCATGGCTTCGGCAACGTTGGGCACTTGAATAAAGGTGACGTGAGGCGGGCAGTTTCCGGGCAGTTTTTCGCAAAACACGGCCAAAACGCCTTGAGTTACGGCCGCTTCAATAAAATCATGACCATCGCGAAGCGTACCGGGCAGGGCAAAGAATGCCACCCCAGGCCCCGCTTGGCGCGAGTCCATGGTCAACGCAGAAAGCTCGGGGTTAGTGGGCCCGAGCAACTGCGTTGGCTGGAGCACCTGCAGAAGGTTTTCTAGTTGCGGCATTAGATTCTAGTGTAATGGTAATAATACTTCCTTTCTTTATTTCCTGACCCGGCGGTAAGCTCTGGCTTTGGACCCGGCCCAAGCCAATAGCCCTAACTTTCAGGCCACGGTTTCCCAAAAGCGCTAACGCGTCGCGGAGAGTCATGTCTACGACATCGGGTACTTGGTAATCATTAACTTTAATGGGTCT
>JBBSSO010000234.1:0-4407 GCA_038241905.1 Cytophagales bacterium
CAACCGGAGCATCCATTTTGAGCTGAAAGAACTGGACCGCAAACGTAATTTAGATGCTAAAACCATTCTTTGTGAACGCGCTGAGGCTTTAGCTCAAAAGCAAAACATTAACAAAGCTTTACAGGAGTTACGCCATTTACATGATGAGTGGAAGCATATTGGCCCCGTGCCCAATGATGCCCGTGACACTATTTGGAACCGCTTTATTTTAGCATCTGAGCAAGTTCATGACCGGAAAAAAGTTTTCTTTGAAGGTCGCCGGACGGAGGAATTAGCCAATCTGGAAATTAAAAAAGCGCTCTTGGCTGAAATGGAGCAGTTCCAAAACATTAAGACCGATCGCATTAACGATTGGCGCGACAAAACGGATCAAATTCAGAAGCTGAAAGAGCGCTGGGATGCCGCTGGTTTGGTGCCTAAAGAAAATGCTGAAGAAGTGAATAAAGCTTTTTGGAGCAGTTATAAATCTTTCTTCCACAACAAGAATGCTTTCTTTAAAGCTTTGGATGAGGAGAAAATGCAGAATTACCGCCAAAAAGTAGCGCTCTGCGAGGAAGCCGAAAATCTACAGCAAAGCGAGGAATGGGATAGCACCAAAGAGAAATTGATTCAGCTTCAGAAAAAATGGAAAACCATCGGCCGGGTGCCCGACAAATATTCAGATAAAATCTGGAACCGGTTCCGTTCAGCTTGCAACGCTTTCTTTGACAGTTTGCACAAAGAAGGTGAGAGCAAGGAGCAGGCGTTGACCCAACAATCAAAAGCCAAAGAGACTTTCTGCGAAGAATTAAGCGCCAAAGTTGCCGACCCAACGTTAGTAGGCACGCAAGAGGAGTTCAACAGTTTACACCAGAAATGGCAGTCGTTGGCGTCGGAAGGAAGACGTAACCCTAAACTAGAGGATCGCTTTCAACAACTTTTGGCTCAGTTTCTAGACAAAGTGCCAGAATTAACACCAGAGCAGAAAGAACAGACGTTGTTTAAGTTGCAGTTGGCGCATTTGAAATCTAGTCCGGAAGGGGAGCAGAAGCTGTACCAAAAAGAACAGAACTTGCGCCGCGAAATTCAGACATTGGAAAACGACATCTCTACGCTTAACACCAATATTGAGTTTTTTGCCCGTTCTAAGAACGCTGAAAAACTGCGCGAGGAATACCAATGTAAGATAACTGAGGCCGAAAGTCGGATAAATCTTCTAAAACGCCAGCTAAAAGCGCTGCGTGCTTAAATTTTATTAATTGAGTGTCAGGCTGTTGGTTAAAAGTAGAAAAAAAAGGCTGGGTTGATTTTGCAAATCTACGCTAGACTACTACTTTTGTATCGCTTTCAGAATCACACCAGTTTCTAAAGCGGATTGCCTCCTTAGCTCAGCTGGTAGAGCAACTGACTTGTAATCAGTAGGTCGCTGGTTCGATCCCGGCAGGAGGCTCTTAAAAGGCTTTAGCATTTTTGCTAAAGCCTTTTTTCATTTTCAAGCGCCAGCATAAAATCCTTCCTATTTCTAAATTATAAATCCTGTTTTAGGCCTGTTTTTGGAAAAACAGGCCTAAAACAGGATTTGTAATTTTCACTCGGCCTACGGCGCGAAGAAAACTTTTTACTTAAAATGCTTCGCTAAAAGCAAAGTAGATGTACATTCCTTCTTTTGAGAAAGCTAAATCTCCGCGCACAACCATGCCTTCATCGTTGAGGCGGGCGCGAAGGCCGCCGCCGCCGTTGGCTTGGAAATTACTAAATGAGAAATCTTGTACGCTTTTAGCTACCTGGCCCGTGGCGCCAAAGACGGCGCCGCCAATCCGCCAGAAGATAGGGAAACGGTAATCGGCTTGGAAAACCATGGCGTCTTCATCGCGGAAGCGGCCTTCAAAGAATCCTCGCATCAGGTTAACCCCGCCCAACGGAGATAGGTACTGGAAGGGTACATCGCCGGAGGCAAACGTGAACAAGGCTTGCCCTGCCAACACCCCCGGACCAAGGCCAGATTGGTATTTCCGGAAATCGAACCGGTAGCGCATAAAATTAGACGAGCCGCCTAAAAACTTGTTGTAACTCTGCACCAACGCTTGGTGAAAAGCACCGCGGGTGGGCGTAAACAGGTTATCGCGGGTGTCATAAATTAACGTAGGTCCAAAGCCAGAAGAGGTGGTGCCTTTGCTTCCTAAAATAGTTCCGCCATCTAGCAAGCCGCCGGGTGTTGTTTCAGTTACCCACTCGCGCTTTAAATCATACCGCCCGCCCAGGTAGATTTTATTAAAAATTTTCTGCTCGTACTGGGTATAAACGTTAACAATGCGGCTGGTGTATTCTTCCTCATCGTCTTTGCGGGTGTCGTTGCCAATTCCGAAGAAAACGTACGGATAATCATTATATTCCACGGCCCCGTGTATGTGCTGGGCATTGTGTTTGCGCCAAATATCAACGGTAAGATCCGTGATAATCTGTTTTCGGGTGGTGTACTCCAGCGTGGGCGAGATGGTAGTGGGCCGGTCAGTGGGGTAACTGCCTTTGGACCTGCGGACGTGAATAAGCTTGGCGCCTAGCCCAAACTGCGTTTCTGGGGTATAATAAGCAACCGGGTAAATATTCCATTTTACTTCTCGGGTGGCTAGCGAATCCATCGGCACGGAAACGGAATCTTGCTGCGCCCAAGTGGTGGAGATGAGGCTACTAAAAAGCAGTCCTAAAAGGTTAATTTTCATATGTTTCGGTAATGTTCCTAGTACGGGTAAGCAAATATAAAAGATAAGTATATGCCTCAATAATATCTTGGTACGCTATAATTGCCGCGGGTTTAAATAAATCTATAATAAGTTTTCTATATAAGCAGCAAGCGCTCTTATTGTTTTAGGCCTGTTTTTCTAAAAACAGGCCTAAAACAGGGCTGCTCCGCGGCGTGTCATTTTTTTAGGTAAATTTGGCCATGGAAGACCAAGAATTGGTGGCCGCCACGGCTCTGCACATGGAGCAACTTTTTGACGGCGAAGGTTCCGGCCATGACTGGTGGCATATTCGGCGAGTTTGGCAAATGGCCCTTACCATTGGTAGCGCGGAAAAAGCAAATCTTCTGGTGGTGCAACTGGCGGCTTTGTTACACGATGTAGCAGATTGGAAATTTAATAAAGGCGATGAAGAAGCCGGTCCGCACGAAGCTGCTAAATGGCTTTCAGAATTGGGCGCCAAAGAAGATATTATTGAGCGGGTGTGCCAGATTATAAGGGAGGTGACGTTTAAAGGAGCTGGTGTAGAAACCAAACCCAGTTCTTTAGAAGCGGCCGTGGTACAAGACGCCGACCGCCTAGACGCCATCGGTGCGATAGGCGTGGGCAGGGCTTTTGCGTATGGCGGGCACCAAAACCGGTCTATGTATAACCCACATCGGTCACCGCAACTCCATGCTTCTTTTGAGGATTATAAGAAAGATGAGGGCGCGACGTTAAACCATTTCTACGAGAAACTATTTCTGCTGAAAGACCGACTAACTACGCCAACCGGCAAAACGCTGGCCGCAAAACGTCATCAATTTATGGAACAATTTGTGATGCAGTTCTTACAGGAATGGCACCCCGACGGGGAAATTCCGGAAGCATTCCGGTTGCAAGTTTCTCCGCATGAATCTTAATTTCCGGTCTACAGCTTTGCGAGAAAAATCATTGAAATCTCTTTTTATAAAAACCTTCTTTCTGGGAATTCTGTGTGCCTTGGTGCCACGTATGGGTTTTGCCCAAATGCGCGATTATTCTAGTTACCAGCAAATGACTAATCGGTTAATGTGGTTGGCGTCTCAAAATCCCCGGCTATGTTCTGTCACCTCCATCGGAAAAACAGCGACCGACAAAGAAATTTGGCTTATTACGTTGGGCCGCGAGAACGCCGCCAACAAGCCCGCCATTGTGCTAGCAGCAGGGGTAGAAGCAACTCAATTGGCTGCCGTTGAACTTGCTCTGCAAATGGCTGAACAACTCCTAGTTTCTGCTGAAACCGACGATTCTGTAAGACAACTATTGCAAACCAAAACGTTTTACATTTTCCCTAACGTAAACCCTGACGCCACCGAACAATACGTTGAACAGCTGCGATGGGAGCGATCTGGCAACGCCCAGCCCACCGATGACGATCGGGACGGACGCATGTTTGAAGACCCGTATGACGATTTAAACCAGGATGGCCTGATTACCAAAATGCGCGTGCAGCACCCAAATGGCAACTACCGTATTTCTGAAATGGACTCCCGGCTTATGGTAAAAGTAGACACTACCAAGGGCGCAAAAGGAACTCACTTGGTTTATTCTGAAGGCCTTGACAACGACCAAGACGGTTTTTATAATGAAGATGGGGAAGGTGGCGTGAACTTCAACAAAAATTTCAGCTTTGACTTTCCCCACTTTCAAGTTGGTTCTGGCGAGCACC
>JBBSSO010000235.1:0-4391 GCA_038241905.1 Cytophagales bacterium
CGCCGTGGCTGTTACGTTTGGCAAACAAAAAGCCTCCTTAAAAGAACTGCACAAAGCGGTCCGGAACAAGAGCAAATACGTCGCCCTTGGCGATGGAACCCAAGGCCTGCTGCCCCAAGAATGGCTAGACAAACTGGCCCGTTATTTCCGCTACGGCGAGGTGGTGGAAGATAGCATAAGAACACCCAAAACCAATTTCTCTGATGTAGCGGAATTGTATGATTCGGAACTTTTAACGCAGGAAGTACGCGAGGAAATTGCCATTTTCCGGGCCAAGTTTGCCAAGTTTGATTCTATTAAGCCAGTGCCGGTCCCTGCGGGCCTGACGGCTACACTGCGGCAGTACCAGCACGACGGTTTGAATTGGCTCAACTTCTTAGACGATTTTAATTTTGGCGGCTGCCTAGCCGATGATATGGGCTTGGGGAAAACGGTGCAAGTGCTGGCTTTTCTGCTGCACCAACGCACCAAAGTAGCGCAAAATACCAACTTGGTGGTGGTGCCTACTTCGCTGTTATTTAACTGGCAAGCCGAGGTGAAGAAATTTGCGCCTTCGCTCACGGTTTGCCTTTTGCACGGCAGCCAACGCAGCCCAGAAAACTTGAACCTGAGCCACTATGAGATTATCCTGACCACCTACGGAACCTTGCTATCTGAAGCTCGGCGGCTCAAAGATTTTACGTTTAATTACATCGTGCTAGATGAGTCGCAGGCCATTAAGAACCCAGAATCGCAGCGGTACAAGGCGGTGCGGTTGTTGCAGGCGCGCAATCGGCTGGTGTTAACGGGTACGCCCGTGGAGAACAATACTTTTGATTTATATGGCCAATTGTCGTTTGCCTGCCCCGGTTTGTTGGGCAGCAAACAGCATTTCAAGGACATCTATTCCATGCCGATTGATAAGTTTGACGATCACCGGAAAGCGGCTGCCCTGCAGAAAAAAATCAATCCGTTTATCCTACGCCGCACCAAACAGCAGGTAGCCCCAGAGCTGCCTGAAAAAACTGAAATGGTGGTGTATTGCGAAATGGGACCCAAGCAGCGAAGCCTGTATGATGCCCATGAAAAAGAGCTTCGCGATTATATAGCTGGCAAAAAAGATGCGGACTTGCCGCACCAAACCATGCACGTGCTTTCGGGTCTGACCAAGCTTCGGCAGATTTGCAATTCTCCCGCTCTGTTGCCCCAAACGCAGGGAAATAACCAGCCATCGTCTAAAATAGAAACGCTGTTGGAGCAAATTCAGAGCAAATCTACCCATCACAAAATCCTGGTTTTCTCGCAGTTTGTAAGCATGCTGGAATTAATTAGAACGGAATTGCGCCAGCAAGGCATCGGGTTTGAATACCTGACCGGCCAGACCAAGGACAGGGCCGCACGGGTAGAGAATTTCCAGAATAACGCCGAGGTGCGGGTGTTTCTCATTAGTTTAAAAGCGGGCGGCACGGGCCTAAACCTAACCGCCGCCGATTACGTGTACTTGGTTGACCCTTGGTGGAACCCGGCCGTAGAAAACCAAGCCATTGACCGCGCCCACCGCATTGGGCAGCACAAAAACGTGGTAGCCGTGCGCCTGATTTGCCCTAATACCATCGAAGAAAAGATTATGGATTTGCAGGCTACCAAAAAAGAACTAGCCGAAGATTTGATTAAAACCGATGGCGCTCTGCTTAAATCTTTGACCAAGAAAGAGTTGCTGGCCTTGTTTAGGTAAAAGAGCGGCCTTTCTATTTCATCAAAAACTTAGCCGCTATTCCGCGATGGTAACGGGTAGATTTAGCACAAAAGTGAAAGTTTGCAATGCGGAACTGCAAGCGGTTTTAGGCATGTTTTTCGGAAATTAGGCTTAAAACACGTCCTACTTGTAAAAAAAGAAACTCCCTGTTTTGGGCCTGTTTTTTAAAAAACAGGCCCAAAACAGGGAGTTTCTCCTATGCGAAATTGTAAATACTAGATATCAGACATTTTGATAACCCGGGCCTCGATGTTGTTTTCTTGCAACAGGCTGGTGGCGTATTTAAAGCAGCCGTGGGGGACAAAAAGGCCTAAGCTACCGCCTCTAATTTTGGAGATAGATTCCAGCGCTTTCCATTTGCTGATCATGGTGCTCTGCTCTACTTCGTCGGTGTTTTTAAAGACCAGTTCAAAGTAGAATTTTTTATCGTTTTTGGTAGCCGTAAAATCTGGCGTAAGGCTAATGCCTTGGTTCACCATAGTTAAAGCGCCCGGCGTGTCGTATCCCTCAAAATCGGCTTTTACGTCTTGGTAACCAGATTTCTGCACATATTTGATTACTTGCTCGGCCAAGGAATTGTATCCCTCGGCCCTTTTAAGAGTAGCTGACATAAGCGTTAATTTAGTGAAATAACGGAAATAAATGCAGTAACTTTTACCGCATCTTTAAGACTAGGGGCGACGCTTGGAAGAACTTGTTTAAACAAGTTCTAAGCTAAAAACCCCGTATTACTTATAAATAAAAAACCCTGACAATCAATACGTTGTCTAGGTCTTAAGAAATTAAATTTTTATTTAACTAAAAAGCCTGCTCAATTTAAAACGTGTTTGACAGGGTAAATCTTAGTTTAGGATTAGCTTTTTGCTACACCCTTCTACTTCAACAAAAGGCACGCGCTTTTAGTTTAATTCAGTCTAGAGTAAACGCAAATCCTATAATTATCCTTCGGAAAGCGCGTTCAAAAAGACGTTTATTCTTGCTGAAAGAGTAAAGATAGGGTTTAAAAAGGGAAAACAAGCCTAGGTAATGCGCTAATTAAATGTATGGCCCTGAAAAAGAGGGAGCGCTGGTGCTTTATCATTGCCAAGGGCACGGCGCGCGCAAGGCCGTTTGGGTTCTTCTTATATCCTTAAAAATTCACGCATTTCATCCGCCAAAACGAAACTTTAATTTTAATTATCAGTATATTTTCAATATATACTGAAAGTTTAAAAAGTTTTATATCTTTGGGCGATGGAATTACCGGAAGCAAAGCAGAAATTTATTGAAGCTTGGGGAAAACTAGGTTCTGAGTGGGGCATAAACCGCACCATGGCCCAGGTACATGCCCTTCTGCTAATCTCGCCGGAGGCCTTGACGACCGAGCAAGTAATGGAGCAACTGCAGATTTCTAGAGGAAATGCCAACATGACCCTGCGCGATTTAATTAACTGGGGCTTGTTAGAAAAAGAACACCGCACCGGCGAACGGAAAGAATATTTCTTCGCCGAGAAAGACGTCTGGACCATTGCGCGCCAAGTTGCCAAAGAGCGTAAACGCCGAGAATTAGAGCCCGTGTTAAAACTTTTAACCCAACTCCAAGAAGTGCAAGGCGATGAAAAAGACCCCGAATACAAGACCTTTAAGAAATCCGTTACAGACATAAACAAACTAGCCGGCAACGTTGACAAAACCTTGGAAACCATGCTGAAAGCGGAGGAGAACTGGTTCTTTGGGTCTATTTTTAAAATATTCAAGTAATATTTTTTTATCTCTTACATTTCATTTTTTACTGAAAGTTCAAAAATAATCATTTTCTTAATTTTCACTTAAACCTTTAAAACTATGAATTACTTCATTCTCACCTACGCCATCTATTTAACCGTTAGCGTCGCGCTCACCGTTTGGGTAGCAAAAGTCCTGTTCAAAAACGGCCGCATTTTTCTGGTAGATATTTTCCATGGCAACGCAGAAATGGCAGACTCCGTGAACAAATTGCTGGTAGTGGGCTTTTACCTCATCAACATCGGCTACATGACGTTGGCCTTAAAAGAGGTAGGTTCCATTGCATCAGCCCAAATGGTGGTGGAGGTTTTAAGTCAGAAATTGGGTTGGATCATTCTCATTTTGGGCGCCATGCACTTTCTAAACCTCATCATCTTTTTTAAACTAAGAGCCCGCGCGCAGCAGCAAGTAACCCCTCAAACTACCTAACCATGGCTAAGATTATACTTGCGGGTGGCAGTGGCTTTTTGGGCCAGGTGCTGACTAAATATTTCTGCGCCCTCGGCGATGACGTTATTGTACTTACCCGCACCCCCACAGCAGAAACCCAGGCCAAACAAGTGCGCTGGGATGCGCAGACCATCGGCCCTTGGGCCCAGGAATTAGAAGGCGCTGATGTGCTAGTTAACCTCACGGGCAAAAGCGTAAATTGCCGGTACAACCAAAAAAATAAAGCAGCTATTATTTCTTCTAGGGTACTAGCAACGCAAGTTTTAGGTCAGGCGATGCAAAGCCTTCAGAAGCCGCCAAAGGTTTGGTTCAACGCGGCCTCGGCTACCATTTACCGGCACGCCTTAGATTGTCCGCAAGATGAGTTGACCGGCGAGGAAGGCCAGGGTTTCTCCGTAGAAGTCTGCCAGCAATGGGAAAAGACTTTTTTCGCGCAGAATAC
>JBBSSO010000236.1:0-4328 GCA_038241905.1 Cytophagales bacterium
CATAAAGGCGATATTCACCATATCTTCCCGAAAGATTACCTCAAGAAAAACGGGCTAGAGCAGACCAAGTACAACCAGATTGCTAACTACGCTTACATGCAATCTGAGATTAACATTAAAGTTGGTAACAAATCGCCGAAGGAATATTTTGAGTTGGTATTCAACCAATTGCAAGAAGGAAACCAGCAGCTGACAGGTCTTAATTCTGAACCAGAAATTCAACAAAACCTGGAACGCAACGCCGTACCTTCCACCATCAGCACCATGACGTTAGATGATTATCCTGCCTTTCTAGCCGAGCGCCGGAAATTGATGTCCGATAAAATTAGAAATTGCTATTTCTCGCTTTAAGCATTAAGAAAAGCATTTTGGTTAAATGATTATGTCTCTTGAGTATTTGGCAAAGAGTGTCTTCTTATCTAAAGGGAAAAGAATTTAATTTATTGGCCGATAAATTTTAGCTTTTGCGTACAATTCTAAATCACCTGTTTTCGGCCTATTTTTCAGAAAACAGCTCGAAAACAGGATTCCCCATTTTACATTTGATTAGCTACGCCATCGCCTATGGATTTTAAAAAGAAAATGCTCAAATTTCTTTATCCCCTCATCATGAAATTTTCAAAGTCGGGGGGGAAGGGGAAGGTGTTGCAAAATAAGGTAGGAGCCGCTCCGGCACAGTCCATTTACCAGCTAGACACAATGCTCAGCAACGGGCAACCGATGCAACTAAGTGCGCTGAAAGGCAAAAAAGTGCTGTTGGTTAATACGGCCTCTAATTGCGGCTACACGGGTCAGTACCAAGAACTGCAACAACTGCACGAGCAGAAAAAAGATGAACTGGTTATCATCGGGTTTCCGGCTAATGATTTCCGGGAGCAGGAGCAAGACAATGACCAGACTATATCGCAATTTTGTCAAGTTAATTTTGGGGTAACGTTCCCGTTGGCTAAGAAAAGTGTGGTGGTGAAGAATGACAACCAGAACCCCATTTACCGCTGGCTCACAGATGCGTCTAAAAATGGCTGGAACCAACACCAACCCGATTGGAATTTCAGTAAATATTTGCTGGATGAAAACGGCGTGCTTACCCACTATTTCGGACCCGCCATCTCCCCGTTGGGCGAGGAAGTGCAACAGGCTTTGGCCCAACCACCGGCTGCCTCCGCGCCTCATTAAACAAAGCAAATAGAAAACACCAAGATAGATTTGGTAGAAACTGAAGCTGTTTTAGGTCTGTTTTTTGAAACACAGGCCTAAAACAGCTTTCTTTACTTTCTAAAGAGTTTAAGTTGATAATTGGATTAGGAGAATAAGTTAAACCATCAGCCTAAAAATTTTAAGCCAAGCTTTTAAAGTTATAACACTAAAAAAGGATGACCGCAGAAAAGCAGAAGGAGACGTTGTTTGCCCAATTAGAGCAGAAACTTACTCAACAAGGGTTTACCATTGCTAGCCAAGACCAAACGCGTCCGTGGGGAGGTTTTTTTGTGATTGAGGAATGCCAGGCCCAGCAGTTTGCCGATGCTTTTTTTGATGATGTTTCTGTGGAAGACCTTAAAATTTCTGGCAAGCTGAGTCCTAAAGTTTTGGTAGTAGCGCCTCACAAGCGATTGTCTTGGCAATACCACCACCGGCGTGCCGAAATCTGGCAGGTTATTGACGGCGACGTGGGCGTAATTACCAGCGATACCGATATTGAAGGCGAGTTAAAAAAACTTTCTGTGGGAGATAAAGTTATTCTGCGGCAGGGAGAGCGGCACCGTTTGGTTGGATTAAACGACTGGGGCGTTTTAGCCGAAATTTGGCAACACACAGACCGAGAAAGTCCATCGGATGAAGAAGATATTGTGCGTGTACAAGATGACTTCGGGCGGTAAGTTTGCTGAAATTAAAGAGTAGAAAGGCTAATTACGAACTGCCCAAACGTGTTTTAGGCCTGTTTTTCCAAAAACAGGCCTAAAACACAATGATAGTTTAATCCTAAAAAAGTAAGTTAAGCCAGCCAGCGCCGGGTTCATCTTTTTAAACCTACTGTTTATCCTCTGATCCGCTTGGGCTACCCGGCAAGGCCAATAAAGGCAAGGTGCTGTCAAAAGCAAGCTTAGCAGATACACTGCTGTGGAAAATGGTGTCTAGGTAACCGCGTTTTTCAATGGCCACGGCCACCACATCCACCGGGTTCTTTCTAGTAAATGCTTTAATTCCATCAACTACCGTTGCCGCCGATACTTGAATGACAGTATAATTGCTGTTCTGCATAGCCTTCTCAATTCCGGCCATGGCATGGGAGTCTGGCACCAGATTAAGTTGGTCGTTGGCGTTTACGTTGAGAATATTGATTTCAGCCTGAAAAGGCTGGGCAATATCACGTAATTGCGTGAGGTAACTACTATCGTCTTTTTCAAAATCAGAGGCGTACGCCAAGTCTTTAAAACCTTTAAAAGTTGCTTTTGCCGGAATTGCCAATACCGGGCAGGTAGATTCTCTCATGAGGCCCAAGGTGTTAGTGCCAATAATTTTACCCAAAAACGTGCTCGCGCCGCGGGTTCCCATCACAATTAAATCAACGCGCTTTTCTTCTATCAACTGGAGAATACTGCTCTCTAGCGTGCCTTTTTCGCAAATGGTTTCCACCTCAAACTTAAAACCGTTTTCCAGTTTTATTATTTTTGCCATGCTATCCAGCTCAGCCAGATAACCATTTCTTAAGAGTAGGTCAGGATCCAGGGTAATTTTCTCGCCTTCGGGCAAGCCCAAAATCTGAGAAGTAAGAGCATGGAACAGAATAATTTTGCCTCTCACTTGGGCAGCAAGGTGCACGGCGTAGGCTAGAGCATTGGCGGCATTGGTAGAGAAATCAGTGGGAACCAGTATCGTTTTCATGGTTTTAGAAGCTAGAGTTGGCGTTAGAGACTATGAACTTGTATAAAACAAATATACCTTTTTGAGAGCATTTGCTGAATGATTTAACTTAGCGGGCTGCATGATTTTTATCACTTCGGTTTGTGGTATTTACCAACTATTGTATGCCAAACGCCCAACAATACGCGTTTCTGTTTTCGGCCTGTTATTTGAAAAACAGGCCGAAAACAGCATCCCATAAAACAAAACTTGAAACTCATTCTTCTTTATCGGCAAAAATAAATTGTCAGCAGATTTAACTTTTGGGCTTAGCATGCATCTAAGAAAAAAGCAGATTTTGAAGCCGCGCCCATGTTGGAAATGACGGATGAGGTAATTTTGTCCATGTGTAAGCAAAACCACAGTCGGGGACAGGTCTTCACGTGGCTAATGCAGCAGTATCAGCAGAGAATTTACTGGCACATCCGGCGGCTGGTGGTCACGCATGAAGATGCCGAGGATGTTTTGCAGGAAACGTTTATCAAGGTGTATGCGCATTTGCACACCTTTGCCGGCGAGAGCGCCATTTATACCTGGGTTTACCGCATTGCTACCAACGAGAGCTTGAAACTACTCCGGAACCGGAAAAAGTTTTTAATGACGTCTGAAGAAGAAAGTGCCCGGCTCATTTCGCAATTGCCCGCCGCCAGCGATAATAACGCGGAAGAAATTTTACTCACTTTTCAGGCCGCTATTTTGCGCTTGCCAGAAAAACAGCGGCTGGTTTTTACGCTCCGTTATTATGATGAATTGAGTTATCAAGACATAAGTGAAGTACTAGGCAGCTCGGTTTCCAGTTTAAAAACCAATTACCACTTGGCCAGTACCAAAGTAAAAGAGTACTTAAAAACGCATGGATGAAAAAGGATTTTGACAACATAGGCAAGAAAATGCCTTACAAAACGCCCGAAGGTTTTTTTGACCGGATTGCCGAACAAACCTTAGCCGAGGCCGAGCGGAGGGAAGGTTTAAATAAGGCCCGACCATTTCCGAGGACAACTATTTTTGCTATGGCCGCCAGTATTTCGCTGCTAATCGTGCTGTCGTATTTCTTGGTATTTCATCGGCAAGCCGATGAAAAGCCTTGGGCACCAGAAAAGACCATAGTTATTGCATCAGTAGCTAAGGAAGAAAAGCCAGAGACTGTAAAACCGATGGAGGACGAAGTTCCTGCGGCGCAGAAATCAACGGCTAAACCAGCTGCTAAAGCACCGGAAAAGCAAAAGCTAGCTAAGGTAAAAAGTCCGGAAACCGTAGCAGAAGTGTTGGCTTCTTTTTCTGATGAAGAAATACAACTTCTAGCCGCCTTGGCCGATACGGATTTACAAGTTTATGAACAAACAAATTGACATGAAACTACTTTTAAACCTCCTTGGCTTAGCATTATTCCTATGGCTAGGGTTGCCACAGGCACAGGCGCAAGGCCA
>JBBSSO010000237.1:0-4320 GCA_038241905.1 Cytophagales bacterium
CGGCCGAAGAAAAAAATCATTTAACGGTTTTACAGCCTTCATGGCAGCCAAACATTCTGCGTAAAAATCTTCGCTGGTAATTAATTGGTCGGGCAGCGGGTAAGAAGCGTTCCAGCTTTTGTGCCGGAGCAACGCAATGGCGGGGTTCTGGGCATCGTAACCCTTGGGAGTGGTTTTCAGTTTTTCGCCACCCAAGTTGCCAAAGTATTTCTGAAAGTCTGGCGCGTGAATTATTTTTTGCAACTCTTCAAAATTATAATCTATCTCCTGCCGGATAGCCTTCAATTCAGGAGCGGGCGGCATCCATAGTCCTCCGGCTAAAAAAGACTGATTATCAGGACTAATGTGCAGGTAAAAGCCAGGGTTAATAGTTTTGCGTCCGCCGTCTGCCAAGTAGGCGCATATATGATCTTTGTAAGGCCTTTTATCTTTAGAAAAACGCACGTCCCGGTAAATGCGGTACAGTAAGTCTTTGGGTTTCTGGCCTACCAAGGCGGGCTCTAAATCTGATGCCCCCAACAAAAGCGTTTCTAGAAAGTCAATAAAATCTTGTCTGGCGTGTTCATACCTAGACCGGTTTTGCTCAAACCACTCGCGCTGGTTGTTTAAGCGTAAATCCCGAATAAAGGCAAGAGTAGAAGAATCTAAGAATTTTTTCATGGATAAAAAACGGCATCGAAAAGACGATGCCTACACGTAGAACAACCTAAGTAATTGGTAAGTTTTATAAACTCGGCTATTCTGCAATTCTTGAAAACAAGACTGCACTATTTTCCTGTTTTAGGCCTGTTTTTAGAAAAACAGGCCTAAAACAGGAAAATAGCCTTAGATAGTACCGGAAACCACTAAGTTGCTGAGCGTAGGCGATGCACTCCCACCCATCGGTTCTAATGTAACCGCAAAGGCTTGGGCCTGCTCTATGGCTTTCATCTGCTGCACATCTAGGTTAGCCAAAGCAATTACGCCAGCGTCAATGGGCTTGCCATCTAAAAGCGCCCAAAGCTGATATTGAGTTCCCGCGGGAATTGGGGGCAGATTGCGAGGGTTAAAAAACACATCCTTGGTTTCTTGATTCCAGAAAACTTTGCCCGAAGCAGAGTTCTTTTGGTCCACGGCCTTCAAAGCAATAGATTTTGTTTGCGGGTCAGTGAGCACCTGCACTAGATTTTCTGACTGAAAAGATTTCTGTTCTAGCTGATTGGTTTGGTAAACGTACTGCCGCGTTTGCTGCCGAGAAGCTACCAACTCTTGCTCCTTTTCCTGCACTTGGCGGTACAGGTAAATATTTGCAATAGCACTGATAACCAGCAAGAGGGACGCCGCCCATTTCCACTGTTTTTGAAAAGAAAATTCTTGAGTTGACGTATCTGGAAAAGGAATTGTTTGGGCAACAGGCCGCTCCTCTTGGTATTGCTCCGCACTTGGTCTTGCTGATAAGGTAGCTAAAATTTGTTCATCTAGTTTAAAAGAGGGAGTCTGGGCGTGGGTTAGGGCATAGGCTTCTATCGCCCGGAGGGCATTTTCTAAGGCCGCTTTTACCGCGGGGTGCTGTAATGCTTGGTTTTCAACCTCCGCCATTTCTGGCTCGGAGAGGCCGCCGGCAGCATACAATTCTATAACGCCAGAATCTATAAAGTCCTGTGTGTCCAATGCTATTTTATTAATTTACCCAACAATTTTATGGCCATGCGGGCCCGCGTTTTAACAGTGCCAAGAGGTATGTTTAGTTCTTCAGCCACTTCACTTTGGGTGTACCCTCCAAAATACATCATATCGATGATAATTTTTTGGTCTGGAATTAACTGATTCGTTATTTCCTTTACCCCAATGTCGTCTGGCTTAATTTCATCTGAACTAACCATCCGGAAGGTATCGGTACCTTCCATGGGCTGTGTCTTTGAACTTACGCGGTATTGTTTAGAACGGATTTTATCAATAGCAAGATTTCGGGCAATGTTGAGCATCCAGGTAAAAAGCCGACCTTTTTGCTCGTCATAAGAAGAGAAAGCAGACCAGATTTTTACGAAGGTTTCTTGCAGCACATCTTCTGCTACTTCCTCTTGCTTTACAACACGAAGAATAACCCCGTAGAGGGCGGCCGAATAATTGTGGTAGAGCTGCGAGATGGCTTTTTGGTCCTTCGCCCGCAGTTGCGCTACCAGCAAATCTTCTGAAAGTACATGTGATGTGGTGTCCAACAAGTAAACAGTTAGGCTCCTTTGCAGGAAGCAAGTGAATAGTAAAAAAAACAGTTATGCGAAACCTAATAAATGGCCCGCAGAAAATAAAATGCTACTTGCCTGTTCTTTTACTACAGGAATTTCCTGTTATATAGTAAGTATGCTTTGTACTAGTTTTAATACAATATAGTTGTGCGTAAATTAAATTTAGTGACCAAAATATTTTGCGAAAGCTGCACACTTTTTACTTACTAAAACGCCTACTAAAGGCTGTTTCTAATGAATTACGATTAAATTTTTTTTCGCACCACGTGCCTTGCCCCCATCGCGCTCTTAGATTTTCTTATATTCCTTAAGTGTAACCCAAAACTTTATAAACGATGACGCCAACCCATTCGTGAATCAGGCTTGTCCAGCGCTGGAGAGCATCTGCGCTAGGAATGAGCAAATCATCTGGGTAAAAGCTGCGATCATGGGTATGAAAATCTACCGGAAAAGCGTCTACCGCTACGCCAGTTTTCTGAAAACAGCCTAAGGCACGCGGCATGTGGAACGCAGATGTAAGAAGTATTCGCGTTTTTACGTGCGGATGGCGGGCCAGTAATTCCTTGGTATACAGCGCATTCTCTCGGGTATTTCGGCTTTTCTGTTCTAACAAAATATCTTGTGCGGGCACGCCGGCAAACAGCGCCGTGAGCTGCAGGTTCTCCGCTTCGGTGCGGGCAACTTCTTTGATAGCTCCGGAACCGCCCGAGATAATAATCTGCTTTACTTTCCCCATTTTATACAGCTGAATCGCTTCTAAAATGCGCTCGGGTCCTTCTTGGTAATGCACCCGGTCATGCGGCGACTTATTTCCTTCCGTCACGCCGGTCAGCACAATGGCCGCATCATATTGGCCGACATCCGCCATCAAAATTGGTTCAGGCTCCCAAGCCAGCAGGGCTTCATTTGAAAGAAATGGATTGGTAAAAAATAGCAGTAGCAACATCGCCGCCAGCAAAGCTTTTCTGTTTCCGGCCTGTTTTTTGAAAAACAGAGCAAAAACAAGCAGCGCTACAATCCACAACAACGGCATAGCTGCGTACTGCAAAATTTTGGACAGGATAAAAAACATGTTCTAAATAATAAGAAAGGATGAATGAAAAATCACGTGGGCAAGCCCGATGGAAATTAGCTGACTTGAAGGACGTAAGATTCGGGCAGAAATTACAGCAGGTGGCATTCATAATCTAAAATCATGAAAGCTTGGTCAGTTTTCGGCCTGTTTTTCGAAAAACAGGCCGAAAACAGACACAAGTAGAAATATGAGACTGAGGATTAAATGAGAAATCTGCTGGAATTATATTTAGGTAAACAAGTAAACTACTTTAAAATCTTCGTTGAGCTTTAGGGCCGCCTCAAAGCTGTTTCCGGTTTTAGGCGAAGTAAAGCCTTTTATTTTGGAGGTTTTTCCTTTTAGCAAAAGCGCTTTAATTTGAGCTTCTGGCAACACCTTGCCATGGATTTCAAATGGAACCACAAACTGGCAGCCTTCTCTAAACCGACTGCAACCGTAGCCGGTTTTACCCTTAAGCATCTGACCTTGGCTGCATTTTGGGCAAATGATAACCGTTGGCTTCTTATCTTTTTCTTCTGTTTTAATGGCTTGCAGCGCGTGGGCGGGAGTAAGCACAAAATGACCGTCAAACGTTTCACCAGAACCCGCTCCTTCAAAACCTTTGACTAAACTACTTTTGCCTTTTTTCAGGAGGGCCAGCACGTGTTTTTCGGTAAGGGCTTGTCCGCCGTAATTCATGGGCAACCTAAATTGGCATCCTTCTCTAAAACGCGCACAACCGTAAGCCGAGGTTCCTTTTACCACCTGCCCTAACTTGCAAGCGGGGCAAATTCCTAAGCCAGCATTTGGCGCGGCAGTTGTAGTTGTCTCCTTTTTGGTCATCTTACTTTTTTGAGCTGCACTTGTGTTTGCAGGCTGAGTCGCGGTTTCCAGCGGCTGTAACGTAACCGTGTGGTGGTCTTGCTTCACTTCCTGCACCATCTCCCCCACCAAGTTTTTGAGTTCTTGTAAAAAAGCTTCGGGTGCAAATTCCCCGGCTTCTATCTGCCTGATTTTCTTTTCCCATTGGCCCGTCATTTC
>JBBSSO010000238.1:0-4312 GCA_038241905.1 Cytophagales bacterium
CATTGATCTGGGCACTACCAACAGCCTGGTGGCCTACATTCATCCAGAAAACCGCACGCCCATTGCTATCAATGACCAAGGCTTGGGCACCATTGTTCCCTCGGTAGTGCATTTTGCTGCCAACCAAGACATACTGGTAGGCAAAGCGGCTAAAGAGTACCTTCTAACTGACCCGGCTAACACAATTTACTCAGTAAAACGCCTGCTGGGCAAAGCTTACCAAGATTTGGGCGAGCATAAAGATTTTTACGGCTACAAAATCATCGACGATAATACTGAAGGAATGGTTAAAATACGGGTAAACGATACGTTTTACTCGCCCATTGACCTGAGCGCCGAGATTCTGAAAGAGCTACGCGCGCGCGCCGAGCATTCGCTTAAAACGCCAGTCAACCGCGCCGTGATTACCGTGCCCGCTTACTTTAACGACTCCCAGCGCCAAGCCACCCGCGATGCCGGTAAACTGGCCGGCTTAGAAGTTCTCCGGATTGTCAACGAACCCACCGCGGCGGCTTTGGCCTACGGCATCGGCTTGGATCCATCCGAAGAAAAAATAATTGCGGTGTATGATTTGGGCGGCGGCACTTTTGATATGTCCATCTTGCGCATTCACCAAGGTATTTTTGAGGTACTTTCTACCCACGGAGACACGTATTTGGGCGGCGATGATTTTGACCGCGCTATTATCCAGCATTGGCAAGCGGGCAACCAATTGCTGGCAGATTCTGCCGCGTTAGATGCTAACCTAACCCAAGCGCTGCGTCTAAAAGCCGAGGAAGCCAAGCGAACCCTGAGCAACGCTGACCATTTTACCTCAGAAGTAAACGGCATGGCACTCACGCTAGATCGGCACACGTTTGACACCCTCATCACTCCCATCTTAGACCGCACCATGGCTGCTTGCCGGATGGCCCTGAAAGATGCTGGCCTCAAAACTGCGCAGATTGACACTGTTATCATGGTGGGCGGCTCCACTCGGGTGCCGCTGGTGCTGCAAACCGTAGCAGATTTTTTCCAGAAACCGGTCAACAATACCTTAAATCCTGATGAAGTTGTAGCCCTGGGTGCGGCCATTCAGGCCGATGTTTTATCTGGCAACCGTAAAGATATTCTGCTTTTAGACGTTACGCCGCTCACGTTGGGCATTGAAACCATGGGCGGCCTGATGGATTCTATCATTCCGCGCAACTCTAAAATACCTACCAAAGCCGGTCGGCAGTACACCACGTCAGTAGATGGCCAAGTGAACATGAAGATTTCCGTGTTTCAAGGGGAGCGCGATTTGGTCCAAGAAAACCGTAAACTAGCTGAGTTTGACTTAAAAGGCATTCCGGCCATGCCCGCCGGTTTCCCTAAAGTAGACGTTAATTTTATTTTAAATGCTGATGGTATTTTAAAAGTAGAAGCGGTAGAACTGCGCTCAGGCGTGCGCCAGGAAGTGGATGTAAAGCCTAAATATGGCCTCACAGATGACCAGGTAGAACAAATGCTGATGGATTCTATCACCTACGCTCGCGAAGATGTGAACGCCCGCATGGTCATTGAAGCCCGAACCACCGCCGAGCAAATGCTCTACCAGGTAGAACGCTTCGTCCAGAAGAACGGCCAGCACCTAACGTCCGCAGAAATAGAATTAACCAACCAAAACCTTCGAAACCTAAAAGAAGTATTGCCTTCCGGCGATAAAGACACCATCTTAAAAGCCGTGGATACTTTAGAAGAGCAAACTAGTCCGTTCGCGGAACGCATTATGCAAATTTCTATTAAGCAAGCCATGGCTGGCAAAAAGATTGAATAATTTCTGTTTTAGGCCTGTTTTTGGAAAAACAGGCCTAAAACAGAAAATCTTAAAACAAAACGCGCGGCTTTTTTCAAAGCCGCGCGTTTTGTTTTAAGATGATATACGCTCGCCTATTCTTCGTCTTTCTCTAAAATAAGGTAAAGGTCTTCGGTAGGTTTTTTCATGAGGTATTTTTCGCGGGCAAACTTCTCCAGCAACTCTGGGTTGCTCATAAGTTCTTTGCGGTCTTTCTGTACTTCGTCAATTTTTACCAGGTAATAATCGCGTTCAGCCTCTAGAATGCTTAGCTTTTGGCTGGTTTGGAACTGCGTTACAAAATCATTAGCATCAAAGAAAAGCATCCAAACCAGAAAGGCGAAGGAAACCAGGAAATAGAAATTCCGGAAAATTTTAGGGACACGGCTTAGCATAGATTCAGAAAAATGGCGGCAAGCTTCCACTTGCCGCCATGAATGTAAGAAGAATCTGGAAAGAATATTCAAATAAAATCCATCGTCCTTCAAAGATCTGTTTTAGGCTTGTTTTTTAAAAAACAGGCCTAAAACAAAACCAGTATTATCACAAAGGCTTTCTTCTAATTAGAAGTTCTTGCCGGGGTAATAAGCTACCTCGCCCAACTCTTCTTCAATCCGAAGCAATTGGTTGTACTTAGCCATCCGGTCTGAGCGCGAGGCCGAACCAGTTTTAATTTGGCCGGTATTTAAAGCAACCGCTAAATCTGCGATGGTGGTATCTTCTGTTTCGCCAGAACGGTGACTCATAATGCTCTTGTATCCGTTTATGCGGCCCAAGTTAATGGCATCAATGGTCTCCGTCAGCGTACCAATCTGGTTTACTTTAATAAGAATGGCGTTGGCAGTTTTCTCGTCAATACCGCGTTGCAAGCGCTTTACGTTGGTCACAAACAAATCATCTCCTACCAATTGCGTTTTGCTACCGATGGAATCCGTCAAATCTTTCCAGCCAGACCAGTCATCTTCGTCCATGCCGTCTTCAATAGAAATAATCGGGTATTTGTTGGCCCAATCGGTCCAGTAACTAACCATTTCTGTAGAAGTAAGCTTGTCTCCGGTAGATTTTTTGAAGTGATAATGGCCCGTAGACGCATCATAAAACTCAGAAGCGGCGGCATCCATGGCAATCATAAAGTCCTCACCCGGGCGATAGCCCGCGGCCTCAATGGCTTGCAACACTACTTCAATGGCTTCTTGGTTAGAGCCAATGTTAGGCGCAAAACCTCCTTCATCGCCTACGTTGGTAGACATGCCTTTCTTTTTCAATACGCTTTTAAGGTGATGGAAAACTTCCGTACCCCATCGAAGCCCTTCAGAGAAAGAAGACGCGCCCACCGGCATCACCATAAACTCTTGGAAGTCAATGGAATTGTCGGCGTGGCTACCGCCGTTCAAAATGTTCATCATGGGTACGGGCAAGGTGTTGGCGTTTACTCCGCCCACGTAACGGTACAAAGGCTGACCAGCTTCTTGCGCCGCAGCTTTTGCAGCCGCCAAAGACACGCCTAAAATAGCGTTAGCGCCTAATCTGGCTTTGTTGTCTGTGCCGTCAATCTCAATCATTATTTTATCAAGCAGGCTTTGCTCAAAAACGGAGAAACCTATCAACTCATCAGCAAGAATAGTGTTCACGTTTTCTACCGCTTTCAAAACCCCTTTGCCCATGTATAAGCTGTTATCCTCATCGCGCAACTCCACGGCTTCGTGCTTGCCCGTAGATGCGCCAGAAGGAACGGCAGCCCGGCCCATGAAACCATTTTCAGTGGTAACTTCTACTTCAACCGTTGGGTTACCGCGCGAATCATAAATCTGGCGCGCTTTAATGTCTTCAATTAAGCTCATATTCTTTTATTTAGTAGTACGCTGCTTCTTGTCTTTCTCCAACATGTTTATAAACAGGTCAAAAAGGTAACCTGAGTCATGCGGCCCCGGAGATGCTTCTGGGTGGTATTGTACAGAAAAAGCTGGCTTGTTCCGCATCCGGATGCCCTCCACCGTACCATCGTTTAGGTTGATGTGAGTGATTTCTACGTCAGAATTACTTTTTAGGGCCTCTGCATCTATGGCAAAGCCATGGTTCTGCGAAGTTATCTCACTTTTACCGGTAAGCAAATTTTTAACCGGATGGTTTAAGCCTCTGTGCCCGTTGTGCATTTTATATGTCTGAATTCCGTTAGCCTGTGCCAATACTTGATGCCCCATACAAATGCCAAACATTGGTCTTTCTTCTTCCAACATACGTTCTACATTGCGGACAGCATCCGTTGTAACAGCAGGATCTCCCGGACCACTGGAAACAAAATAGCCGTCTGGCGACCACTTTTCCATTTCTTCAAAACTTGTTCCATAAGGGAATACGCGGCATTCACAACCGCGCTCCAACAGGTTGTTTAGAATATTACGTTTTATCCCCATGTCAACCACGGCAACTTTAAATTTCACTTCATCGGGAGTAACCACGTATGTTTCGGCGGTGGTCACTTTAGATGTAAGCTCC
>JBBSSO010000239.1:0-4307 GCA_038241905.1 Cytophagales bacterium
ATTGTCAAAGCTAAAGAAGGCATTAGACGCATTAAACTCAACCCGCACCGAGGTTACCTCGGTAGGCAGCGTAGATTTTAAGAGGTTAAAAGCTTTTTTAGGGATAATGATGGAGGTAGTATTCTCGCTGCTAATGTCTGAGCGACGGTAGCGCAACAACCGATGGCCGTCCGTGGCCACAAACGTAATATCACTGCCGGTCAGCTGCACGTAAATACCTGTCATGGCTGGCCGAAGCTCATCATTGCTCACCGCAAAAATGGTTTTGTTAATAGCCCGGCTCAACACATTTGAAGGGAGTTCAATGGCGTTTCCGCCGCGCACAACGGGTACTTTCGGGAAATCAGTGGCGTTCTCGCCAGACAATTTATACCGGCCGTTTGAAGAACTAATCTCAATGGTATAGGTTTCTTCATCAATAGTGAAAGTAACAGGCTGGTCAGGCAAGTTCTTTAGTGTGTCAATCAAGATGCGGGCCGGAGCAGCAATCCTGCCATTTTCCCGGGCCTCTACGTGTATCTCCGTGATCATGGAGGTCTCCAAGTCACTGGCGGTAATGGTGAGCACTCCGTCGGTGATTTCAAACAGGAAGTTCTCCAGAATGGGCACCACCGGATTATTGGCCACTACTCCATTAATGCTGGTTAGTTGTTTGAGAAGGGCCGAAGAAGATACAATGAATTTCATGCGTTATGGTAGTTTAGGGAACGTCATTATCAAGCAAAGTTAGCCAAAAAAGGTTTTTATCCTATCGCTGCGCGATGGTTTGTTTGGGTCTTAAATAAATTTAATTTGTAGAGGTGGCTTTCCCTGAAATATCATCCCAAATTATGCCGTCACCGGCATCTTTAAACTCACAGTTGGGCCGAAAATCCTTTGATTAGTTGCATTGCAAAAACTCTTTCCTGTTTTAGGCCTCTTTTTTCAAAAACAGGCCTAAAACAGGAAAGACGTTCTAAATTTACATTTTGTTAATGTTTAAAATTTTGCCCTATCAGAGCGATGGAATTAATATTTCCATTTCTTCGCAACGCGATAATTTTATAAACTTTAGGCCCAATCTTGCTCCAATAGCGGACAAAAACACCTCGTTAATAAAGCAAAAGAGCGTTGGAAAATTAAAACCTGCGCAACATTTTCCCGTGGCCGGGTGTTATTTTCTTCTCTTGCTGTTTACTTATTTTCCCGTTTACCAGTACATAATCAAAACCCTGCGCCAATTGGTGCGGATTCTCATAGGTAGCAGTCGCTTTGATGGCGAGCGGATCAAAAATTAAAATATCCGCTTTATAACCCTCCTTTAAAAGACCTCGGCCTGATAGACCCATGGTTTGGGCGGGCAAACTGGACATTTTGCGGATGGCTTCTTCCAGCGATAGCAGCTTTAGTTTCACCACGTACTCTTCAATAATTTTAGCGAACGAGCCGTACCCGCGCGGGTGCCGCATCGTAGGACTGCCGTCTGAGCAAATCATGGTGCTGGGGTCCCGAATTAAACGCGTTTGCAGCGCCTCATCCATCACAAAATAAGCCGCCGATGCTCGGCCGGGTTTAATATCATCCATCAAAACCTCTTCAAAAGGTTTGTTTAATTCCAGCGCCAACTCCGCCAAAGTTTTACCTGCAAAAGGGGCCGTCCCGATGAGCGTCGCAGCCGGACCGTTCCGCTTTTCTACACGCTGACGCAGGTAATTGCCCAGTTCTTGGCGTCTGGTGGCCATCACTTGCTCATAATTATAAGGCGGCAAAGCCCACTCCGGAAAAAGCAGGCTGATGCCGGTAAAACTGGCGGTGTACGGATACACATCTGCGGTAACCGAAATGCCGTTATCCTTGGCATCTTCTAAAAGTTTCAGAATTTCTTCGGCCCGTTTTTCGCCTTTGCCAAACACAGATTTTAAGTGCGAAACATGTACCGCACAATATTTCCCTTGGGCCAGCAATTCTTGCAAAGATTCTTCCAGCGCCGGGTCATCTTCGTTGCGGACGTGGCTTGTAATAAACTTGCCCTTCTCCCCTACTATTTTGGCCAGATACTCAAGCTCGTAAGCGGGCGCGTACAGGCCGGGCAAGTACTCTAAACCGGTTGACAAACCCAGGCAGCCAGCGTCTAACTGCTCGCGTAGCATTGCTCCCATTCTGTTAAGTTGCGTGGGCGTGGGCAAAGAATCATATTCAATTCCTGAAGCCATTCTGATACTGTTGTGGCCCACAAAAACCCCAATATTCACGTCTGGCTGGCCGTTATCCACGCGATTCATCCAAGCCGCCACATCATCCGGACTACCGCCATCATTGCCCAAAGTTACCGTAGTTACGCCCATCGCCAGAAAATTCCCGAAGCCTTCTTTACCAAGAGGATCGCCGTGGGCGTGCGTATCAATAAAGCCCGGTGATACTATTTTACCAGCCGCATCTAAGGTTTTCTCAACAGTAAGGGAAGATGCATCTACCTCACCAATAAAGACGATGGAATCTCCTCGCACCAAAATATCAGCGGAGAAAGCGGGTCGGCCGGAGCCGTCAATTATCTGTCCATTTTTAATTAGTAGGTCAAACGTATTGGATTGCTGCACAGATAAAAACTGCTGGAAATCAGTTATTTTTGGCGTGCAAGCCGCGATGAAAATAGATAAGCCCAAGAGGAGAAAAGCTGTTATGCGCATAACCAGAGATTTAACCATACTGACCGCTAAGGTAACATCTCCCAGTAAAGACGCAAATAGAATTTTGAGCAGTGGCCCGATGATATAAAGATTTATAAAACCTGTTTTCAGCCTGTTTTTCTAAAAACAGGCCGAAAACAGCTTAGAGCAAAGCCAAACCGCCGCGCCTATCTATTTTTCCGGTGGCCGTTCTTGGAAGCGCGGGCAAGTAACCAAATTGTTTGGGTTGTTCATATTTACTAAGATTGGCACTAAGTTTTGCTTTCAAGTTAGCCTCATTGTCGTCGGTAAGTGGGCTTCCTTCTATCACGGCAATTAAGCGCTCGCCGAGTTTTTCATCCGGCAACGAACCCACAAAACATACGCGTGGCAAGCCCAAATCTGCTAACGCCGCTTCTAAAGCAGCCTCCACTATCTCTATTTGAATTTTCACGCCCCCAGAATTAATCGTATTGTCTATTCGCCCCAGCCATTCAAACGTGTGGGCGTTCAGTAGATTAACGCGGTCATTGGTCACTACTTTCTGGTGGTTGGTTACATCGGCAGTAATGACCAAACAGCCTCGCGCGTCTTGTTCTAATTTTATCCCCTTCGGGGCGATGTAATGGTCGGTTTTTTCTGAGCCATTCAAGCGCCGCAGCGCCACATGAGACACTGTTTCAGTCATGCCATAGCTTTGGTAAACCGGCACCGATAAGGTATTAGTGGCTTCCTGCAATTGTGCCGATACCGGAGCGCCGCCTAGTAAAACAGCTTTCATGCGGTTCAAGCGGTTTTTGGTTTCGGGAGCTTGGTCTAAAATAGTCTGTAATTGGAGCGGCACCATCGCCACAAAATCAAATTCTATTTCTGGTGCCACATGCAGAAACGGGTTGGCGCTAGGTTCAACAATGGTGAGGTGTAGCTGCCCGACCAAACCGCGCACCAGCATCATAATTCCGGCAATATATTCTGTATTGAGGCAAACTAAAACCTTATCCTCTGGCTTTAAATCAAACAATTGCAATGTTCTATCGGTGCTAGCTTCCATGGCCGCCCGCGTCAGAGATATGAGTTTAGGTGCTCCCGTGCTCCCGGACGTTTGCACCGGAAATTCCTGCACTCCCTGCAGCCAATTCTTGCAAAATTCTAAGGTTTTAGCCTCGTACCCGTTAAGCGGAATACTTTCCCGAAAGGAATAATGCTGAATTTCATCAAGAAAGAATTTCTTGCCATTCAATAGTAGGTGGTCGGGCATGGCTTGATGATTAAGATTGGGATTTTCTTAAACGTACTAAATGGTTGGGTAAAAAGTTTACTTAAAAGCAGAATGCCCAGCCATTTCTGCTGGCTGGGCATTCTACGTATTCTCTATAAACTAAAATCACACGTTTTGTTTACGGGAACTTTGGATACTTAGAGAAATCTGGTTTACGCTTTTCTAAAAAGGCATTTTTACCTTCTTTGGCTTCGTCTGAAAGATAATACAGCAACGTAGCATCGCCGGCTAATTGCTGAATTCCGGATTGGCCGTCTAATTCAGCGTTGAAAGAAGCTTTTACCATCCGCAAAGCGAGCGGACTTTTCTCCAGAATCTTAACGCACCACGCCACCGTCGTTTCCTCTAACTGGTTTAGCGGAACTACCTTGTTCACCAAGCCC
>JBBSSO010000240.1:0-4283 GCA_038241905.1 Cytophagales bacterium
GACAAAGCCATGATAAACGCACCCGCTTTTCTGATTTGTTCTTGGTTTTTAATCAAGTTACCCAATGTAATGGTGCCCACTACCGCATCAGACTGGGCATCGCACTCAATAACACGCTGGCTGTAAAACTCTAGATTTGCCAGAAGTTTTGGATCAGAAGTCCGCAAATACACTTCCAATTTATAGTCATCTGCAATGGCCGGAACCGCTGCGATTTTTTTCAGTTTCTGGTATTTATACCGATAGCCTTTGCTGATGGAAATGACATCAAAAAGCACGGCTGCGCCCGTAGGGTGGCCACCCGCTCCTTTGCCTTTAAACAACTGCGGCCCGGCGTAACGGGCGTTAACAATAACGCCGTTGTACTCCTGCTCAATCATTTGCAGGTCATCGGTTTTTTTGACCAAGCTGGGAATGACCAAGGGCACAATTTCGCCGTTTGCCGTTTGGTGAATAGAAGCCACCAACTTAATGACAGATTCGTTTAGCTTCGCGAATTCTAAGTCTTGGTTTCCCAGAAAATCAATCCCGAAAAAAGCTACTTCTTCCGGCGCTAACGTCCGCCCGAAAGCATGCGAGCCCAAAATACACAGCTTGTGTCTAGAGTCAGCACCCGCCACGTCTAGCCACGGGTCTAACTCGGCGAAGCTTTTGTCTTGGGCTTCTTTCAGCGCCACGTCATAAGGCTTGCCATCGTTAAAAATTTGGCTTAGAATATAGTTAGAAGATCCGTTCAAAATGCCGTGCACGCGCAAAAGCGGTTCGTTGCAAAAGAAGTCTTCTACGGTCCGTATAATCGGGATTCCGCCGGCAACAGCCGCTTCATATAAAAGCACGCCGCCGTGTTCTTCTTGTAAAGCAAGCAGCTCAGGCAGGTGAAAGGCAAGCATTTTTTTATTGGCCGTAACCACGCGCCGGCCTTTCCGGAGCGCCGCCGTTACTACGTTGTACGCTTCGTCGGCATCAGAAATAACTTCTACCAGCACATCTAAATCCTCGTCGTTCAATACATCGTCAGGGTTATAGCAAAAATGATCGGCAGAAAGGGAGCGCTCTTTGTTTGGATTCTTAACGCAAATGCGGGTAATCTGGAAACCCAGCGAATTTTCTTGCGCAAGAATGTCATATAAACCTTCGCCTACGCAGCCAAACCCAAACAGCCCAATTTTTAAAATACGGTTGGAATCCATGTTTTTTTTTGTTGTCTTTTCTGTAAAAATACCTCTAAAATGTCTCGTAATTGGCTTGTTTCCAGTAAGAATCCATCGTGGCCGTAGGCCGATGAAATAGTATGAAAAGTAGCCTTGTGAATGTGCTTGCCTAAAAAGCGCTGCTCACTTATCGGGAAAAGCACGTCTGAATCTACCCCTATTACCAACGTTTTTGCTTTTACCCGCTGCAAGGCTTCTTCCGCGCTGCCCCTGCCGCGGGCCACATTGTGGGTATCCATCATCTTGGTGAGGTGCCAATACGTGAACGCATTAAACCGTTGCGCCAGTTTTTCGCCTTGGTACAGCTGGTAGGTAGCGGCCCTAAAGTCATCGGTCCGGTCATCGTCTTGCTCCTTCTGTGATGCATTGTACACGTGGTAATTGCGGTATGAAAGCAAGGCAATAGCACGGGCTGTACGCATGCCACTCAGGCCGGCATCATCAGTGTTTAATTGCCAAGAAACGTCTTGCTCAATGGCCATCCGCTGGGTTTGGTTAAAGGCCACGCCCCACGGCGTTTGTTGACCGTTAGAGGCCACCAATACCAATTTCTGGGTTGCATCTGGATATTCAATGGCCCATTCTAACGCTTGCTGACCACCCAATGAGCCGCCAATTAGGGTTTTAATTTGGGTAATGCCCAAGTGCTCGCGCAGGTGGTCAAAGGCTTTCGCTACGTCTCGGTTGGTGAGGGTCGGGAAGGTATGGTAAAAAGGTTTGCCGGTATCTGGGTTAACAGAAAGCGGACCGGTAGAACCGTAGCAGCCGCCCAGCGTATTGGCACACACAATAAAATCTTTGGCCGGGTCAAACGTTTTCCCTTCGCCAAATAAATCGCCCCACCAGTCTTTGACGAAGGCATTGCCCGTTAAGGCGTGGCACACCCACACAACGTTGTCGCGTTGGGCATTTAAGGTGCCCCAGGTGGTATAAAACAGTTGGAAACCGGGCAGAGACCGCCCAGATTCCAATTGAAATACATCGTAAAACTCAAAGACTCTTCCTTTCAACATTTGACTGGCTTAGTTTAAAGAGGCTTCTAATTTTGGTTCGCTAACTTTTACTTTCGCGAAGGCCTGCTCTAAATCTGCTTTAATATCATCTAAGTGCTCAATTCCGGCCGATATACGCAGCATGGTAGGACCTACGCCCGCCGAGCGCTGCTCTTCTTCGTCTAGTTGTTGGTGCGTGGTAGAGGCCGGGTGAATGATGAGCGTTTTTGCATCGCCTACGTTGGCCAAATGACTTACCAGCTCTAGGCTGTTCACAAACAATTCTGCTTCTTCTTTGCCACCTTTTAGGTCAAAGCTCAACACGCCGCCAAAGCCGCGTTTCAAGTATTTCTTAGCCAAGTCATGGTAAGGGCTAGACGCCAGACCAGGGTAATTTACGCTTTCTACTAACGGGTGCGCTTCTAGCCACTCGGCCAAGGCCAATGCATTTTCTACGGTGCGTTCTACGCGCAGAGAAAGCGTTTCTAAGCCCTGAATAAGCTGGAATGAGTTGAACGGACTAAGTGCCGGACCGAAATCACGCAGGCCTTCTACTCGCGCTCTAATAGCGAATGCAATGTTACCAAACGGACCGTTGGCGCCAAATACATCCCAGAAAACCAGGCCGTGGTAGCCTTCAGAAGGCTCGCTGAATTGCGGAAACTTGCCGTTGCCCCAGTTAAAATTACCTCCATCTACAATTATGCCTCCCACGCTGGTACCGTGTCCGCCAATCCACTTGGTGGCAGAGGCCACTACCACGTTAGCGCCGTGCTCTAGCGGACGGATAAGGTAGCCGCCTGCGCCAAACGTATTGTCTACAATTAAAGGCAATTCATTTTTTTGCGCCACTTGCGCGATGGCTTCAAAATCTGGAATGTTAAAGCGCGGGTTCCCGATGGTTTCTAAGAAAAAAGCCTTGGTATTTTCATCTACCAACGCTTGGTAAGATTCTGGTTGGTCGTCCTTCGCGAAGCGTACTTCTATACCTAAGCGTTTAAAAGCAACTTTAAATTGGTTATAGGTACCGCCGTATAAATTGCTGGTGGTTACAAAATTATCACCGGCTTGTAGAATGTTGTTGAGCGCTATAAACTGCGCTGCCATTCCGGAAGCCACCGCCACGGCGGCCACTCCACCCTCTAGAGCCGCGACGCGTTTTTCAAACACGTCGGTGGTGGGGTTCATGATACGGGTGTAGATGTTGCCAAACTTTTTTAGCGCAAACAGGTCAGCGCCGTCTTGGGCACTTTCAAATACATAAGAAGTAGTTTGGTAAATAGGAACAGCGCGCGAGCGGGTGGTAACATCAACTTCTTGGCCAGCGTGCAGCTGAAGGGTTTCAAAACGGTATGGAGTAGACATGGAAAGGAAAATTTACAATTGAAAATTGGACATAAACAGAACCCAAAGAAAACCGGCCGGACGCACCTAAAAAGCTGCCTTACCGGGGTAAGCCCTGGAAAAAAAGAGAAATGCGGGAATTTTACTAACAGCAGCAACAACAACCCAACGGGGTTGGCGTGCGCATGACAGCAGCGGTATGAAATGGATTTGCGGAACGGACCGTACCAGCCAGGCACGGCGTAGCATTGTTAGAAGTGGGTTGGATTGGGTTTTCCATCTTCGTATCAATTTATATTCCCCGTGGCAATATTGTCCATCGGGATCAGGAATTAGCACCTTACTTCTTAGTAGGTTGCTAGAGCTTCGTTGAGCCTGTCTCTCCGCTCTTCTTTATAAATCAACTACCTTACATAATTGACTTGATGTTGCAAATGTATAGGCCAGCGCTTAAAGTCCAAAGCATTTCAAAAAATATTTTTAGTAATATTATTTGAAATACGGTAATGACTGCTTCTACTCCTTGCTATTATTTCAGAAAAACCTAACAAGCATTCGCAAGTTTTTAATTGATTTGCTAAATTCTAGTGTTGGCAAATCTTGTAATACAGCTTTATTGCTGTATTATTTGAAAGGTTTACAATGTTTGCTAAGGAAACTGTTTTCGGCCTCTTTTCTAAAAAACAGGCCGAAAACAAGAAAATTAGTGCTTGTTGGTGATAACACCAACAAGGGC
>JBBSSO010000241.1:0-4272 GCA_038241905.1 Cytophagales bacterium
CCACGCCAACAAAGAATTGCTTAAAAACGTGGTAGATTATTTGATGGACGAAAAAGGCCTCATTGAACTGCGCGGCAAAGAAATTCAGCTGCGGCCGCTAGATAAAATTAAGCTGCGCGAAGAAAGAACCCAGTGGCAGGCGTTAAATCTGGGCGTTCCGCTATTGCTGCTGCTGCTGTTTGGCGCTGCCAAGTTCTGGCTCCGGAAACGTAAATACGCCCGCTAAACCGATTAATAATTTTCCTGTTTTAGGCCTGTTTTTCTAAAAACAGGCCTAAAACAGGAAATATTTGTTTTTACGGGTTTGTTAGAAAGCATACAAGATGCCCCCTGAAAAGAAAGAATTTCCTGCCGAGAAAACCGTTTTGCACGCACGCAACCAGCACCGCGCGCGTTATGATTTTCCGGCGCTCATAAAAACATTGCCTGCTTTAAAACCCTTCGTGCGCTTGAATGAATTTAAAACGGCTTCGGTTGATTTTTTTAATCCGGAGGCCGTTAAAATGCTCAACCGCTCCCTCCTAAAACATTTTTACGGGATAGACAATTGGGATATTCCACCCGGATACTTGTGTCCGCCCATCCCGGGACGGGCCGATTACCTACACCACATTGCGGACGCGCTGGCTAGTTACAACGTAATCAATAACAAACCGCAAATCCCGCGAGGCCACTCCATTAAATGCTTGGATATTGGCGTAGGTGCAAACTGTGTTTACCCTATCATCGGAACCAAAGAATACGGCTGGTCTTTTGTAGGAGCCGATGTAGACCCGGTTTCGGTGGCTTCGACTCGGGCCATCGTGACGGGAAATCCGGCCATCAGCAAGATGATTGAGATTCGGCAGCAACCTAAGAGCCAGCATATTTTTCAGGGAATTATTCAAGCCGAAGAACGCTTTGACCTCACCATTTGCAATCCGCCTTTTCATTCCTCGGCCGCCGAGGCCAACGCTGGATCAACTCGCAAAGCCCAGAATTTAAAACGGAACAGAAAAGCCCCACCCGTTTTGAATTTTGGCGGCCAGCACCGCGAACTGTGGTGCGAAGGCGGTGAACCCGCGTTTTTGGCTAACCTAATCCGGGAAAGCAGCCAATTCGCTTCCTCGTGCTTTCTGTTTTCAACGTTGGTGTCAAAGTCGGCGCATCTGCCGCACTTGTACCGTCTTTTGGAGAAAGCCGGAGCCAAAGAAGTAAAAACCATTCCCATGCGGCAAGGCAACAAAGTCAGCCGTCTTTTAGCGTGGACTTTTTTAAGTCCTGAAGAGCGGCAAAGCTGGGTGATGGATAGGTGGAAGTAGAATCTAGCTTTTTCTGGCGGAAGGTTTTAAATCCTTCCTAAAACAGGTGCAATACCAAGTATTGCACCTGTTTTAGGCCTGCTTTTCTAAAAACAAGCCTTAACAAAAATGACTGCCTCAAGAAGCAGTCATTTTTGTTAATATGAAAGTAAGATTTGTCTTAAACGTTCAGGTTTTCAATATCATAGCCCTGCTTTTTAAGGATGGCAGATACTTTCCAGGCGAAGAACGCGAGGTAAGCAAAACAAGCCACCGCTACCCAGTAAGAAGAATGGATGTCGATCATATCGGCTAAGCCGCCTTGCAAAGGAGGAATTATGGCTCCACCCAAGATCATCATAATCAACAACGAAGAACCTTGGCTGGTGTATTTGCCCAAACCCGTAATGCTCAGCGCAAAAATACTAGACCACATAATAGAGCAGATTAGACCACCGCTGATAAACGCGAACAAACCAACTTTGCCCGTGGTCATTAAACCAATTACCATGGCTACCATCCCCAGCAAGCCCAGGCCCATCAGTAATTTAGCCGGTTTACCTTGCGACCAGAAGTTAACCACAATCATGATGGCAATACAAATGGCGTACACATATAAATCTTCAATAGCATTTCCACTGATGTAGTTTACCAATAACACCACGCCAAAGGCGATGAACGGAACCACCACTGACAGAATGGTGCGAGTGTTTTTAGACACTTTGAAAATGGTAACGGCGCTCATCCAGCGGCCAATCATTAAACTACCCCAGTATAAAGAAATGTACCGAGATATTTGCGATTCATTGTAGCCACCAAACTCTTCGGTCATGAGCAAAGCGCCCAGATTACTTTGGATGGTAACTTCTACGCCCACGTACACAAAGATGGCAATCATGCCCAGCGTTAATTGCGGGTATTGCATGGCGCCCCAACCGCTGGTGTTGCCTTTAGCGGCTTTGGTAGAGAAGATTAAAATTAAGATAACGCTCAACAAGGCCATCAGCAAAAGCACGAGGGTAGTGGTTCCTGTTTCGCTTTCTGGTAGCAGTTTCCCTACCAAAGAAAGTACTAAAATAGAGGCGGTAATGGCGAGCAAAGCTTTGGTAGCTTTTCCGCTGCGCTCTGGCTCTTCATCAGAAGTAACGCGGGGCATTTTACGGATGGCGAATATACCGGCAACTAAAACAAAAACCGCCGCTAAAATAAGGTACAGCATGTTAATAGAACTGGTAGAAGCAGCGGCAATTTGCTCCGGAGAAGCAACTACGGCACCAAACAAAACCAGCGTGATAATAATTGGCCCCAGCGTGGTTCCCAAAGAGTTAATGCCGCCGGTTAAGTTTAAGCGGTGCATGCCGGTGGCCGGATCGCCGAGGGCGACCACAAAAGGGTTGGCGGCCGTTTGCTGGAGCGAGAAACCCAAAGCTATAACAAAAAAGGCCAGTAAGATAAACCAGTAATTTTCTGAGCCCACGGCGGGTATCATAAGCAATGCGCCTGCCACCGAGATAATTAGGCCGTAAATAATGCCTTTTTTGTAGCCGATCTTGTTCAAGAAATCATAGCCCACACCCGTAGAATAGAGGTAGAGCAACAAGGATCCGATGAAATAGGCGCCGTAAAAGGCTGAGTCAATAAGTTGCGACTCAAATTGAGTTAAGTTAAAGTGCGTTTTGCAGAAAGGGATAAACACCCCATTTGAGGCGGCCAGGAATCCCCAGAAAAAAAACACCATGGCCAGCGTGTACAACGCTGAGCTGTAACTTTTACTTGTTTGTTGCTCCATAAAGGGTACGGATTGAGTAGGTGGGTTAGTTGGTTTGACGAGACAATTTTGCTGTAACACAAAATCGATTCTAACTTAGGAAATAAAATTGGCTTTGGGGCTTTTAAAGGCATTTTATTTAAAAATTATTAAAAAGTAACTTCTCCTAAGACTGAAGAACTTTATAAAATCTGGTCTGTTTTGGGCCTGTTTTTCAGAAATTAGGCCTAAAACAGACCGTTCAATATTTTATAGTGCAGCAGTGGTAAACAGCCTTCTTGGGGCCATTTTTCTTTGTATCTTTGCTCTTTGTAATTGATTTCTATGAAGAACATCCGCAATTTTTGCATCATTGCGCATATTGACCACGGCAAGAGCACCTTGGCCGACCGTTTGTTAGAGTTTACCGAATCTGTGTCTGAACGGCAAATGCAGCACCAGCTGCTAGACAACATGGACCTGGAACGGGAGCGCGGCATCACTATCAAGAGCCACGCCATCCAAATGAATTACCATTACAAAGGCGAGGACTACGTTCTAAACCTGATTGATACCCCCGGCCACGTCGATTTTAGCTATGAAGTTTCTCGGTCCATTGCCGCCTGCGAAGGCGCTTTGTTGATAGTAGACGCATCGCAAGGCATTGAGGCGCAGACTATTTCTAACCTTTACTTAGCCATCGGCAACGATCTGGAAATAATTCCGGTGCTTAATAAAATAGATTTGCCGCACGCCATGCCAGATGATGTGAGCGAGCAGATAATTGAGCTCATTGGGTGTGAGAAAGAAGACATTATCCATGCCTCGGGTAAAACCGGCATTGGGATTGAAGATATTTTAATGGGTATTTGCGAACGTATTCCCGCGCCTAAAGGCGATCCGGACGCTCCCTTGCAAGCCTTAATCTTCGATTCGGTTTTTAATTCTTACCGCGGTATTGAAGTGTATTTCCGGATCATGAACGGCACCCTTCACAAAGGCGATAAGGTAAAATTCATCGCCACGGGCAAACAATACGAAGCCGATGAAATTGGCGTGCTAAAGCTGGCCCAAGAACCTAGGCAGGTGATGGGCGCTGGCAACGTGGGCTACTTAATTTCAGGTATTAAAAATGCTAAAGAAGTAAAAGTAGGCGATACCATTACCCACGCCGCCAACCCAGACACCATTAAAATTCAGGGTTTTGAGGAAGTAAAGCCGATGGTTTTTGCGGGTATTTATCCG
>JBBSSO010000242.1:0-4269 GCA_038241905.1 Cytophagales bacterium
CTAAGCAAGGTAACCTCTTCAGAAAATAATCTTAATTATCGTTGCCTGGTAAGTGGTTGCGCGCAACAAGTAGTATCATCGGTGGCCAGTCTACAAGTTGGTTTATCGATGGCGGTTAATTTAAAGGTAATGTTAGAAGGTCCTTATAATGTAAGCACCGGTTTAATGAATAATACCCTTAACACAGCCGGATTGCTCCCGGTATCTCAGCCTTACAATTTTGGCTCCTACGGTTACGCTGGAACAGAAACGGTGCCGCAGAATTTTTTCAGCCAAAACCCCGATATTATTGATTGGGTACTGGTTGAAATTAGAACAGAACTAGACCCTAGGCAGCTGGTTAGCAGAAAAGCGTGTCTGCTCCGGAAAGATGGTTTTATTGTAGCCTTAGATGGCGTTAGCAAACCAGATTTCTTGAACGTAACCGCAGGAAATTATTTTGTGGTAGTTATTCACAGAAACCACGTTCCTATTATTTCTAAAAAGCCAGTAAACTTATCGGCTTTAACTCCCCTGTATGACTTTTCCATTGCTTTAGACCAAGCATCCGGAATCTTTCCTCAAAAAGAAATGCCTACCAAAAAATTTGCCCTGTTTGCCGGCGATGCCAACGGTAGTGGCAGTGTTTCAACGGCAGACTGGAATGAGTGCTGGATCAGAGATTATTTAAAAACGGGTTACCTGCTGTCAGACTTTAACATGGACGGCGTCGTGAATGACGTTGATTACTACACCTTATGGTTAAAAAACAACGGCAAAGTGACCCAAGTGCCTAGATAATCTTTTAACAACAAGACATCATGAAAACTAAATCGTTGCTTGTATATTCAAAGGTTATAATTGCCCTACTTTTTATCTTGTTCTCCCAGCAAGGATATGGGCAGGTTATAAATAACGGCACCAGCTTACTAAACGGGCGAATTAAAAAAGTAAGTAGCCAGAACAATTCCCTTATTGTGGCTTTCCAGTTACAATCTACTGGCAAGCGGCTGGCCAACGCTACGCTCAAGTTTACATATAATGAAGAAGTGTTGGCGTTGGCGGAAACACCTTTAGCTGAAAATCCGCGAGACAATGACAACAAACTCAGCACCGATGATTATTTCTTCCATCACAATTTAAGAGGCCCGCAAGACGCAGCGCCAGACAATGGCTATTCTACCTTAGCAGTAGAAAGAGGCTTAATGCAAACCGGCACAAACACAGACAATATAACGTACCAAGTAACCATCAACAACCAATTGATGGATCCTTTCTTAAAAGTAGAGCCATCGTCTAACATCCCTAAATTTTTATCCTTAAATGATTCGGTCATCGTTTTAACGCTAAAATTTCATATTATTAATTCTGGTTATGCTAACCTAGTTTGGCTAAACACGGCAGATGATTTTGAGGTAATTTTGTTAGATGACCAGAACGTAGATACAGAACCGCAGCTGAACCTTACCGCGGAAAACATTTATGTGCAAAAAGAAGAAGATAAGTTTAAAATGGTATTAGCTTCTACCGGAACAGGTACAGAGGCAAATCCAATTATAATTAACGCAAAATCATTAGAGAGCTTTGATATAGAGGCCGGAACGCTAGGGTTTTATGTTTACTATAACATAAACAATACTACCTATGATGCTACAAAATCAATAGACCTACTAAACCAAGCTTCTAATTTTGGTTGGCCGCTCGGCCAACTGACCGTAGAAGAAATTATGCCTGTTTATAGAAGCTTTACGGTCGCAGGCTCTTCTGAGGAGCATAGCGCTTATTACAATACCCGCATAAAGTTTGTAAGCAATAACAGCGGCCAGGATGATGATCTTTGGAAAACCGCTAGTACTCACAATATACTCTCTTTGGTATTTAAAGAGGTAATCCATCCTACCAAGGGCTTGGTACCTATTGATATTTTTATTGAACCAATTACCGGCGAACAAGGAGTTTCCACCACTTTTAAAGATTATGCTGGTTTAGATCATGATGTTACAGCACAACAAAGAATTTTTTCGCTTCAGCCAACCACGCTACCCGTTTCCATCACCTCTTTTAGTGCCACTGCTTTAGGTTCTGTAGTAAGATTAAATTGGGCCACTGCCTCAGAAAAAGACAATAAAGAATTTGTAATTGAGCGAAGCAAAAATGCAAGCCAGTTTGAAGCCATCGGTTCAGTAAACGGCGGCGGAACCAGCAATGTGCCGCTGTCTTATGTATTCAATGACGATAATCCATTAGCCGGTACTTCTTATTATCGTCTTAAACAGATTGATTTCGATGGCCAATTTGAGTACACCAAAGTAATCGCGATTACCTACAATTCTATGGTTAAAGAAACCCTAGCCATAACGTCTGTATATCCTAACCCATTTGGTGCACAAGATAACATTAAGCTCCAAATGGAATTACCGGTAAGCGCAGAAATAAGGATTAATTTGATTGATTTGCAAGGGAAGGTTTTCTATAGTAAAACACTCTCTGGCCAAGCCGGAAAAAAAGAATATACATTAGATAAATTTGCCAACATGCCAGCAGGTATTTACCTCTTAAAAGTTGTTTCAGGAAACCAAGTGGCCGTGCAAAAACTAGTAAAAAGTAATTAGTAGGCGCTACAGATGATGGCTAATTTGGTATAAACGAATACTACCAAACCCAACTAGACGCCGCTTATATTTGCTTTTCCTGTTTTAGGCCTGTTTTAAGAAAAACAAGCCTAAAACAGGAATTTAAACGAGCCGTTACGCGCTAGCTGCCTGTTCTTTCAAAACCACTTCTCGGCCAATTTCATCAACTGCTCCAAGTACTTTTTGTCTACCTCGTCAAAATCATTTAGGCGGTCGCTGTCCACGTCTAGCACCATTTTCACCTCACCGTTTTTCAGTACGGGCACTACAATTTCAGACTTAGAGGCGTTGCTGCAGGCAATATGCCCGGGGAAGGCGTCTACATCGGGCACCAAAATAGTTTCTTGGCGGGTGTAGCAGGCGCCGCACACGCCCCGGCCAAATGCAATGCGCGTGCAGGCCACCGGCCCTTGGAACGGCCCCAGCACCAATTCGCCTTCTTTTACCAGATAAACGCCCACCCAGAAAAAATCAAACGCTTGTTTCAGGGCGGCCATGGTGTTGGCCAAGTTGGCAATAAGATCCGTCTCCGGACCAACCAAAGCTTCAATCTGGGGCAGCAGCGCTTGGTATTTCGCTTCTTTAGACAGGGTCTGGTCAATGTATAGGTTCTCGGCCATTGTATTTCGATGGAAAATTTAAAACGTAAACAAACGCTAAACAGAACTAGACCCGCAAAGATAACCGACGAATGGCCAGAGGCCAAGCGTTCTGTTTTCGGCCTCTTTTTCCAAAAACAGGCCGAAAACGCCGTTTCATCTCCGTTATAACCTAGCGGCAGCTACGCATTCCGGTATATTCTCAACTCATCTTGCCCTATTTTGGTGCTTGATAAAACGGGCAAAGCGGGTAAGTACGGGGCTTTAACGCCATCGCCCAGCGAAGCAGCACTCCGGAAAATCCTAATTTCGTCCCACAGGTTTCGCTGCAGCAAGCTTTCCAACAAAAACGTACCGCCCTCCACCAAAACCGATTGCACGTTGCGCTGATATAAATCTTGCAACATTTGGTCAAGAAAATCTTGCTCAGGCAATAGCTTTACAAATTGGGTTTGGGCGGTCGGGGGTTTTTCCAGCAGCGTGTAAATAAGGGTCGGTTGCGTGTGGTCCCGTAAAAAATGCGTTTCCGGAATCTGCAGGTTTTTGTCGATGGCAACCCGGAGGGGTGCCGGGCCGGGCCAGTGCCGCGCGTTCAACTGTGGATTATCGGCCATTGCGGTGCGGGTACCAACCAAAATGGCCTGTTCTTCGGTGCGCCATTTGTGCACTAATTTCTTAGCCGATGGCCCTGATATTTGCACAGGTTGGCCACCGGGTAAGCCAATAAAACCATCCGCAGACTCCGCCCATTTCAACACCAAATACGGCCGCTTTTTCTGCTGAAACGTAAAAAACCGCCGGTTTAATTGGTACCCTTCTTGCTCCAAAACGCCCACGTGTACGTGGCAGCCCGCGTCCATTAATTTCTGCAAGCCCCGGCCAGCTACCAGCGGGTTGGGGTCTGGGTTGCAAATTACTACATCGCGCAAGCCGCTTTCAAGTAGAAAATCGGCGCAAGGTGGCGTTTTGCCGTAATGCGCGCAGGGTTCTAGCGTAACGTAGGCTTTGCTTTGGGGCAATAAATGTGGGTTTTTTACGCTGTTGACCGCATTTACTTC
>JBBSSO010000243.1:0-4251 GCA_038241905.1 Cytophagales bacterium
CAAAATAATAGGCATCTTCTTCGGGGCTAATGCGGGTGCCCTCGCGCCAACCCCAAGAGATTTCGTCTAAGCCAGCGAGCGCTTCGTGCGGAATGCCCAAGTCTATAAAAGCCTGCACGCTTTGAACACTGCGCTGCATGGCCGACGTATAAATTTTGTCAAAAGGCGTGTGCTGGTAGGCCTTAAAAAAAAGCTGGGCCTGGGCCAAGCCAGTTTCATTTAGAGAACTGTCCACGCCGCGGCCCTGCACAATGCCCTGAAGGTTAAAGTCGGTTTGGCCGTGGCGAAGAAGGTATATTTTTTTGAGGCTCAATTTTACGCTAATTTGCAGACCGAAAGATAAGGCATATTTTTGAAACTTACGGATGAAAAAACGGTCAGACCTAACGCTAGAGCAGTTAAATGCCTGGAATAAAAACACCTTAGGCGAGCACATAGGCATTGAGTACCTGGAAGTTGGCAATGATTTCCTCATCGGGCGCATGCCCGTAGACCACCGCACGCACCAGCCCATGGGCCTATTGCACGGCGGAGCATCCGTAGCTTTAGCAGAAACGCTAGGCAGCGTTGGCGCTACTATGTTTCTTGATTTAGAAAAACAATACTGCGTGGGTCTGGAAATCAATGCCAACCACATAAAAGCGGTGCGCAGCGGGTTTGTGTACGGCAAAGCTACCGCGCTGCACGTGGGCCGCAAGACCCAAGTTTGGGAAATCCGTATTACGACCGAGGCCGGCGACTTGGTATGCATTAGCCGGATTACCATGGCCGTTCTTGAAAGATAAATCCTCCATGCCCGCTACTACTGATTTCCTTGTCCCGTCTGGGCCGCCCCAAGAATCTGCGTCAGAAACGGCCGCTGCGCTTTTCACCGCCGCCCTTGCGACCCAGTTGCCGGTGGCTGTGTGGCGGTTGCCAAGCGATTCTCAAATTCAGGCCGTAGTGAGCGCAGAATTGGAGTATGCGTTGCCTCCTTTAGAAGGGCCTGCATCCGGATTTGCATTTTGTCCTTTCCAAGAATCAGCCGCCGCGCCCTCGCTTTTTTTGCCTGCTGATCTTTATTTTTCTGGAAGGGAAGGAGAGATTCCATTAAAAGGAAAGCAACAATTGCCGCCGCGTTTTTGGGTTAATTTTGAAAAAACAGGCCTAAAACAGCCAGTAGAAACAACGCAACCTAGTCACGCGAACGGGACAGCTAGATTTACTACCCGAGATGCCTTTGAGGTGTCAGTTGCCGCCGCCATTAAAGCCATGGAGACCGGCGAATTGGAGAAAGTTGTACTTTCTAGAACAAAAACCTTACCCTTGTTTGAGGGGTTTGATCTATGGCAATCGTTTCTGCATTTAACCAAGCTTTATCCCACCGCGTTTGTCTCTTTGGTGGCCATACCGGGCGTGGGCACTTGGCTGGGCGCTACGCCAGAATTGTTGGTGCAGATTGATAAAAACCACGTTTTTAGAACGGTGGCTTTAGCCGGAACCCAGCCGCTAACTGAAGGATTAACGCCCGCTGAAGCCATTTGGCGGCAGAAAGAAATTGAAGAGCAGGCGCTGGTACAGCGATACGTAATCCATTGTTTTAAGCAATTAAGGCTGCGCGATTATCTGGAATTGGGCCCAAAAACAATGGTAGCCGGAAACCTGCTCCACCTACGCACCGAGTACAGTGCCAACATGGAAACCCTGGGTTTTCCGGATTTGGGCAGCCAAATGCTTCGGTTGCTGCATCCAACGTCGGCGGTGGGCGGCATGCCCAAGGCGGCGGCGTTGCAATTAATAGCCCAGCTAGAACAGCATGAACGGCGGTATTTCAGCGGCTTTCTGGGTCCGGTGCATATTGAAAAAGAAACGTATTTGTGCGTGAATTTACGCTGCGTAGAAATTGGCCTAGATACCGTAACCGCTTACGCGGGGGCTGGGCTAACGCCCGATTCCGTCCCCGCCAAAGAGTGGGAAGAAACCGAACTGAAAATGCAGACCGTTCTGCGCCTTTTCCAAGCTTGTGAATCATGATTCCTTCTGCAATCCTTGAACTAGTCCAGATTTGCGCGCTGAAAAGTGTTGAAAACGTGGTGCTTTCGCCGGGTTCTAGGTGTGCGCCCTTGACTATTGCCTTCGCCCGTCACCCCAAAATTCAGGTCCGGACGGTGCCTGACGAGCGGAGCGCGGCCTTTCTAGGCCTGGGCATCGCGCAACAAACCAAGAAAACGGTGGCGTTGGTCTGCACCTCGGGCACGGCCGCTTATAATTATGCCCCCGCCGTGGCCGAAGCGTTTTACCAGCAAATTCCGCTGTTAATTTTAACCGCTGACCGCCCGCCCGAGTGGATTGATCAATTAGATGGCCAAACCATCCGGCAGAGCCATCTTTACGGAAACCATGTTAAGAAAAGTTTTGATTTCCCGGTAGAGACGCAGCATCCAGATGGCCAGTGGCATGCCAACCGCATCGTCAACGAAGCCCTAAATTTAGCCGCCGCTTTTCCGCCCGGTCCGGTCCATCTAAACGTGCCGCTCCGCGAGCCTTTTTATCCGGAGGCAGGAGAAAAATTAACTTTTAAAGGCGATGTCCGGATTATTAGAGAAGATACGCCTGAAAACACGCTGACTGATTCGGCAATGCAGGAAATAAAAAGCGAGCTGGCCAACTACCGGCGCGTTTTGGTGGTAGCCGGGCAAGGGCAAGAAAACCTGGAATTGCACCAGAAAATCACGGCTTTTTGTCGAGCGACGGGCGCGGTTTTTGTCACGGATATTATCAGCAACCAGCAAAAAGAAGGCAACACCATTTCATACCATGATGTGTTTCTGGGTGCGAAACAACTACAAAATGCAGAGAATCTACGGCCAGATTTACTTATCACTTTTCACCAGTCGCTCATCTCAAAAAACTTGAAAATTTTCTTACGGGCTCAGTCGGGTTTGCAGCATTGGCACGTGCAACCCGCCGGCTACGTAGCAGATACTTTTCAACGTTTGACCCGCATCATCAGAACCTCATCAGAAGCCTTTTTTGAAAATTTAACCGCCTCCGACGATGGACTTTTGCAGGTTTTTCCTCCTTTTACTCAAGCGTGGCAGGCTCTTAATAGAAAGGCGAAAACGGTTTTGGAAGAATTTCAGGAGGGCAGTTCTTTTGGTGAGTTTTGGGCGGCTTATCAACTTTTGCGGCATTTGCCGGATGGCAATCTTTTGCATCTGGCCAACAGCATGAGCGTTCGGTATGCCAACCTCATCGGCGTAGCCGATAAAAGTAATGTTCAGGTATTTGCCAACCGCGGCACCAGCGGTATAGATGGCAGCACCAGCACTGCCGTGGGTTCAGCGCTCAGTACGGACGCGCTGGTAGTTTTACTAACCGGCGACATGGCTTTTTTGTACGACCGCAATGCACTCTGGCACAATTACCTGCCGAAAAACCTTAGAATTTTGGTGCTTAATAACCACGGTGGCGGTATTTTTAGAATGATTGAAGGTCCGCGCAGCCAACCAGAACTAGAACCGTTTTTTGAAACCAACCAACGCCTAACTGCTCAAAAAACAGCCGAAGACGTGGGTCTCCGTTATACCTTGGTGTTAAACAAAGAAGCTTTCCGGCAAGCGCTCCCAGATTTTTTTAATGCGCAAGCCGGTCCGCAATTGCTGGAGGTAGAAACAGATAGCGCCCTGAATTACGACGTGTTTGCTCAATACCGTGAAAAGGTGCAATTGATACAACTGTAATTCTGTTTTAGGCCTGTTTTTGGAAAAACAAGCTTAAAACAGGCTCTAAACTTTAACGGTATTCAGAACTTTTGCAAAGTTTCAAATGCGTTAAATACCTTTGCAACCAAAGTAAGCCGCAGGGGTTATACTATAAATCAATGGACAATTCAGGATCTCGCTAATGTTTTTAAACCAGCCTTGATTCTTCAATAAAACGTAAACGTATGGAAAGTAAATTAACTTGGAACACGCTAAAAGAATATAAAGAAATTCTGTTTCAGTTTCACGAAGGCATCGCTAAAATTAGCATTAACCGGCCTCAGGTGCACAATGCGTTTACCCCTCGCACCGTGTCTGAGATGATTGACGCTATGAATATCTGCCGCGATAATCCGGATATTGGGGTTATAATTTTAACCGGCGAAGGCGGCAAAGCCTTTTGCTCGGGCGGCGACCAAAGCGTGCGCGGCCACGGCGGCTACATCGGGGAAGACACCGTGCCGCGCTTAAATGTGCTGGATTTGCAGATGCAAATCAGGAGAATACC
>JBBSSO010000244.1:0-4249 GCA_038241905.1 Cytophagales bacterium
GGCGCTCCACATCGCCCGCGAAGCGCGGCAAATTCACGGCGGCATGGGCATTACCGGCGAGTACCCGATTATGCGCCACATGATGAACCTGGAAAGCGTGATTACTTACGAAGGGACGCATGACATTCACCTGCTCATTACTGGCGCTGATATTACTGGTATTCAGGCGTTTAAATAAACACGCGGTTTAAAGATTGATAAAAACGGCAAAGGCAGTAGCGGAAACGCGACTGCCTTTGCTGTTTTAGACCTGTTTTTAGAAAAACAGGCCTAAAACCTAAAGTTTAAAAAAAGCTCTAAAACAGAGATAATGATATTAAGCTTTTTGGTATAAATTAAGAATCACTTCTAGGCTGGCGTGAGCGGGCCCGCAGATATCCATCAGGTCTTCCTTGCGGATGCTGTCTAAGGGGTAAACTCCGTTGGTGTATTTCTTGGCCTCGGTTAGGGCGCGGTGAATATACTGCAAAGACTGTCTGGTAGCCATTTGGATGTGCGCTGAGTTTTCAGTGAATTGCAGGTGCAGAATAAGTTGCAAAATCTGCTCACATTGCGTTTTAATTTCAAAAACCGCCGCTGGATTGTTATAGGCATCGCACTCCAAGCTATTCATGATTTTTTGCAGAGAAGCGAAGGTATCAGTATTCATTTTATTAAAAGAAGAACAAGTTTAGTAGATACTAGAAGTAAGATACACCTTTTTAAAGGATTAATTATCATACTTTTAATCCTTAAAAGTAGAAAGACAAACTAGCTGTTAATGCTATTTTGCAGCTGCTGCCAAGGTAGGGGAAAGTGGGAGCGTAAACTTGACAACAACTTCATTGCCTGCCTGCATGGCGCCGCCCATAAAACTGGGTACTTTCATAATAAAATCTGAGAATTTAAGAGCGTGAGTTCCTCTGAGGGTAATGCTTTGGTCTGCACCAACTTCTGCTACCAATTTAATAGTTACCGTTCTAGTAACGCCGTTGATGGTAAGGCTGCCGGTGCCGGTTACATCGTATTGGTTGGGCCGCACTTCTACCAACTGCGCGGTTTGCATCAGAAAAGAAATAGTTGGGTGTTTTTTGGCTTTTAGGGCTTTGTACGCTTTTCTGTCCATAGGTATAATTCCGCTTTTAAGGCAATACACGGGCACTGAAAACCGGAAAGCAGTAATGGCAGTAAGCTGGTTTTGTTCATTTACAGTAAACGTACCTAGGCCTTGCATTTGCCGCGAGGTAATGGTCCAATCCTGTAAATCTGACGTGCCAGATATGCTAATGTTTCCGGCTTTTGCGGACTTTATGCTGTATTCCGTCTGCGCACTGGCACTTTGCGGCACAACCAAAAAAGCCAGCAATACGGAGAAGAAAAGACAAATAGCGCGGAAGTTGCAAATGAGGGCTAATTTCATAGGATTAAAGTATTTTTTCTGGCGAGTCTGTCAAATCCGAGTGCTTCCCGGCGCTGATGCAGATTTCATTTTCAATACGCATGATAACTGCGTGTTTATTCAAACGGCGTCTGGCAAAAAAGGCCATCGGAATGAAATTTAAAGGATATTAATTTTGATAGTAAGGTTGTTTTCGGCCTGTTTTTCTGAAATCAAGCCTAAAACAGAACAAAAACAATTAACCAACCGCTTTCATTTTGAGGTGAAAAGTAATAGTCAGTTTCTGGTGGGTTTGCACCATGCCTTTAAATTTAGTGGGTGGCGTAAGGTTAAAATCGGCGAAGGTAACGTCGCGGGTGCCTACCAGGTGGACTACGTTCTGCTCATCTACGGATAATTGGTAGGTTATCTCTACGCGTTGCCGGGCTCCGGCTAGCGCAATATCAACCCAACCGGTAAGCGTTGCGGGGTCTTGACACAGCGTAGGCATTTTACTCAAGTTCAGAAACCGAATGCCCAGCAACGGGAATTGATCCGCCTTCAATGTTTTGCGCAAATCGCGGGTCATAATCGGGTTTTGGCAGTCAAAGGTGCGCAGGTCCAGCTGTAAAGTACCCGTTAAGGCTACAGAATTACGGTTTATCGTTACTTGCAGGGTGTCTAAACGGTTGTAAGATTTAATTTCGCAGGCAAATTTATTCAAATTTGTACTGCCATGCACTTGCAAACTGCTGTTGCTGCTTACGGCCCATTTGGTAACGCGCTTGGCTGGTGCCCAGGCTGCCAGACTAATTAGCAGCAAGAGTAAAAGCCCATTCACCAGAACGTAAAAACAGCGCATGTCGTAATTTTTAGAAGAGAAAAAAGCCGGACGGAAGGTATCCGGCCCGGCTTTATAGTTAAATGAGTTGATCTAAAAACCAACTGCGGCCTGAATTACATAGCCATGAAACTTACCTCCGCTGCGCAAATCAGCAGTAGGGAAGTCGTTGTAATCTTGGCGTACGTATTCTCCTTTCAGCAAAATGTTGCGGGTCATAAACCAACCAGCGCCAAAGGCGATGCGGTCAACTTTCACATCGCCGTTATAAATAATGGCCGGGGCGGTGCCAGTAGCGGCTACGTTGGCCAAAGTAGCAGAAACGGTGTTGTAACGCGCTCCCACAAACAGGTTTTCATTGCTCCCGAAACGGTACACCGCATCAATGGCAAACTGACTTACATCGCGGTTGCTGTTCTCAAACTTAGTGCGGCCTTGGGCGGCTTCATAGGTGGCAAACAACTCTACCCCTTTGGCTTTTAAGAAACCGTTTAGTTGGAAAGCGTTTACTTTTTTGCTGAACCCAGGGTTAAAACGTCCTGAAAAAGCGTTGTTGGCGTAGTTGCCGCCGGCGCGCTCTAGCGCCATAAAGTAGTTAGAGCCGGTGCGGTCGCCGCCGTAAAGCGTTTGGCCGCCAGAGCTGTTGTTGGTGTAGTAAGATGCAGACAACCGCGCGCGCAAATCAGGCAGCACTTGCTTGTCAATACCACCTTTCAGGTAAATAGATGGCGATTTACGAATGTTATCATCTACGGGCGTTGGCGCTAATTCATCCACATTTCCTTTAATCATGCCGTTAGAAACGCCTAGTACCCCAAACAAACCGTTTTTACGTACCAACACTTCGCCGCCAATTTCTGTGGTAAAGGCATCTAGAATATAGTTTTCCGCAAACGGATTATAGATGGTGTGTCCGCCGTCTGAGCGCCGGAAATGCTGGTCTCCGTAGTTAATTTCCATGTGCCCCACTTTAATAGTGGTAACGGCCATAATGTCATTCCAGATTTGTCCGTTAAACGGCAGTTTATCAAACTGAATGTAGCCACCTTTTACCCAAGTTTCATTGTGGTGCCGGCTAGAAAGATAACTAGTCAAGTTCAACCGAATGCCATCGGCCAGCTGCACATCCATAAAAAGGTTGGCGTTGGCAGTGTTAAAGCCAGGCGTAATTTTATGCAGGCCGCCGGAAGCGTTGCTGTGCTTTAAGCCCTGAAAAGATTGGGTAAAACCAGCGCCCAACTTCAGACGAATTCCGTCAAACGCAAGAGAATCGTATTTTGGATCTTCAAACACGTTGATGCCGCTTTTGTCATACGGCCGTAGGTTAGAAACGGGCCCAAAAACCTGGGCCTGAGCGTTGAAAGAGGCAAAAGTGCAGCCGGCTAAAACTAAGGAAGCCAGGGCAGAAGTAAAGGTTTTTTTCATAATATAGGTTGCTGAAAACAATGCTGTAACAGATGCTGGAACGTTTACTTGCGGTAAGTTTGAGAGAACTCAATGATTAAATCGTTGCCTACTTTCATGGTGCCCGCCAGGTAGCTAGGGGCTTTTATGTCATAATTAGAAAGCTTGAGTTGCTCTGCGCCGGTGCAGGTAATGGTGTTATCTGGGTGTACTTGCACGTTTACATTCATGGAAATTATTTTCCGGACGCCCCCAATAGTCAAGTCACCTAGCGTCTTCACCAAATATTTATTTTTGCTGATGGTGGTAATATCCGTGGAGCGCAGGTTGTATATAATTTTAGGATGCTTGTCGGTTTTTAAAACTTTGTAAGCCCGGTTGTCAAGCGATGTATATTTGCTTTGCAGCGTCTTTGCATCTAAGGAAAGCGAGAAAGCATCAATGGAAGTCAGGACGTGGTTGGCATCAAACTTAAAAGTGCCTTTGCTCTCCATGGTAGAAGAAGTCATGTCCCAATCATGCACGTTAGACGTACCCAGTACCTTTATAAAGACTTGCTTGGTAGGTACCAGATTATAAACGGTTTGCGCCTGAGATGCAAACGGCTGGGAAAAAATAGCCAAGGCCAGACCGATGGTCAAAACCAA
>JBBSSO010000245.1:0-4236 GCA_038241905.1 Cytophagales bacterium
AAATCATCGTTTCAAGAAGTGCGGGGCGCGGTCGCGCGATTGAATGCTTTTGTGCAAGAACATATTACGGGCATGATGGTGGTGCAAATCTTTAACAACGAGGCCCGCGAGCTCAAGAAATTTAAAGCCATTAACGATGATCATACCCGCGCCAACATTAAATCTGTGCTGTATTACTCGGTTTATTTTCCGGTGGCAGAGGTCATCGGCGCAGCCGGAACGGGCCTTTTGGTGTGGTACGGGGCCAAAGGCGTTATTCAAGACACGGTTACGCTGGGTTCTTTGATTGCCTTTATCATGTACATCGCTATGTTTTTTAGGCCCATCCGGCAAATTGCCGATAGATTTAACACCTTGCAGTTGGGCGTTGTAAGTTCTGAACGGATTATGAAATTGCTGGAAAGCCAAGAAATGATCACTGATTCAGGCACTTACAAACCCAAATCTATTGCGGGCGATGTAAAATTTGAGAACGTCTGGTTTGCGTATAATGATGAAGATTGGGTGCTGCGCGGCATTTCGTTTGAGGTAAAAGCTGGCCAAACCGTGGCCTTGGTAGGCGCTACCGGCGCTGGCAAAACATCGGTTATTAACTTGCTCAGCCGCTTTTATGAGATTAACAAAGGTACTATTCAAGTAGACGGCCGGGTTATTCAAGACTATGATTTAGACTTGCTGCGCCGGCAAATTGGCGTGGTGTTGCAAGACGTTTTCCTGTTTTCGGGCACCATCGCTGATAATATTAGCTTGGGCAACAAAGAAATTACCGAGGAGCAAATGTGGCACGCCGCCCGGTTGGTAGGCGCTGACCGGTTTATTGAGCGCTTACCCGGCGGCCTGCAATACAACGTAATGGAGCGCGGCGCCACGCTATCAGTGGGGCAGCGGCAGTTGATTTCTTTTGTGCGCGCGATGGTCTACAACCCTAGAATTATAATCTTAGACGAGGCCACTTCTAGCGTAGACTCAGAAACCGAAGAGCTCATTCAATTTGCCATCGCGCAGCTAATGCAGGGTCGTACGTCTATTGTGATTGCCCACCGCCTGAGCACCATCCAAAATGCCGATAACATAATTGTACTTGACCGGGGTGAGATTAAGGAAAGCGGCAAGCACGACGAGCTGCTGCAAAGCGGCGGCTATTACGCTCAACTGCATGAAATGCAATACAAAAGCTTTGTTTAGACAAAAGCTGTTTTCGGCCTGTTTTTACAAAAACAGGCCGAAAACAGCCATACCCGCAAGTATACAACCATCGGCGGAGCCGATGGTTGGAATTGTAGAATAATAATAAACCATCAGTTAGTTACAGTAAGAAAATGAGCAAAAAGTTTTTGATATATCTGGCCGTGGTGGCCGCCATTGCCGTTGGCGTGTACGCGTACGTAGGCGGTTTTGCGCAAGTAACCGTTACGCAAACCGTAACGCAGCAAACGTTTATGGCGGGCAAGTATTTTGAAGGCAACCCAGATTCTGAAACCTTGGGAAATATTTACCTGGAAGTAGGAAAGGCCTTGGAGGAAAAAAAGCTTTCCGGCGATTTGGGCGGCATTTTCTACAGCGCACCCACGGAGAACAACAAAATTGTAAAAGCCTTTGTAGGCGTTGTGGTGGCTGATTCTAGCGCAACATTGCCCGCGGGCTTTGAGCTCCGGACCGTGGCTGCTGGCGCGCCCGTGCTGCAAGGTTCTCTGGATGCCAGCATGATGATAGCGCCCAAGAAAATTTACAGCGCCCTTTTTGACCACGCCGAAGACAATAACCTGATCCTGGAAGAATTCTATCTGGAACGTTTTCCGGAAGGGCAGCCCGCCGTGATTCAAATTAAACTGCAAGGCAAATAAGCTGGCGGAGCGTTACTTTAAAATATGTTTTAGGCTGATGCAATTCTAGATCAGCTGCTGTTTTAGGCCTGTTTTTCTGAAATAAGGTCCAAAACAGGCTAGCATTTTTTTAGTGAGGAAAGTCAAAGCATTTAAGTTTCCGGTTGTTAGCCGGAGGGCAAAAAAAGAAGGACCAGCTTGTTGAAGCTGGTCCTTTCTTGTAAATGCTTGGCTTGCGCCGGTTATATAAAAATCCCCTTTAGGGTAGAGTACGTTATTTACGGGTATTGATAATCCGGAAAGCCTCTTCGCGAGTAATTTCTCTTTGAAGAAGAAGCGCGTCGTTTCCGCCTACAATAAGTAGCTGGAAATCGTTTTTTAGATCATGGTAATAAATGAGCATCGTGAGATCCTCATAATACCTAGAAAAGATCTTTTTGGCTTCAGTTTTCAAATTATATAAATCGAGTTTTATACGTTTTAATTTTTTTAACATGTTAAAGGGCTCAGGGTGCAATGTGCAATGTGATTGCTTCTAAAGGGTTATACTCTAATATCGACCTCAATGTTACAATATTAAAAGTTTAATGTAATTGTACTATACAGATAACTCTGGTTTTACTAGATAAGCTTAAGCGTTTCCGGCCTGTTTTTATGGAATCTCGCCTAAAATAGGATTTTAATATGCCTAAAAGCGGACTGGCTGCCATAGATAGGATGTTGGGAATATAGCTATATAAATATATCAAGGACTTATTATAACACCTTTTGTTTTTAATCGTAAAAGAGAAAAAATATAGCACAGACTTAAAAGAGGGAGAAATCATGAAAAGTATTTTCAAAACAGCAAAAGGAGTACTAGCCGCTGCGGCGCTGGTTTTACTGGTTGGTTTTACCGCTCAAGCCCAACACTTAACCGTAAATGAATTAATTGCCTTAAGAGGCCATTCTTTAACTGATGTACAAACAACGCTTGAGAAAAAGGGCTGGTTGTACCACGGCCAATGCGGCGGCGAAACAGAAAAAGAGCGTTATTGCTTTAAGATTGGCGATGGTGGCAAGGGTTTGGCCGCCATGTTGTACCTTATTAAAACCCCAGAAGGGCAGTCAATAGAATACACGGTCTATAGAAGCAATCTTATAACCAAAATCCAGAATAATGTAAGAGCCGGGGCTATGAAGCTGCTTCAGCAAAACCCCATTTCTAAAGATGTTAACCTCCGGGTTTACCAGAAAGATGAAAATGTATTGGTAGCTCGCGGAGGCATTAGCCAGCACTATTACAGTTTGCAAGTACTCCAGAAACCTGCCTTTGAACGGCTGCAGGCCTATCATTAAACTAGTCTAAGAAAGTTAAAGCCCAAGCGCCTTTGGATATTTCCGGGGGCACTTGGGCTATTTGTTTGTTAATTTTCTGAGAACGTGTACCCGCAAAAGTTATAGATTTCGGCCAGAGGCGCAACGGGTGGCAAGGTTTGCTGTAAAACAAGGGGCGGGTTATCTGGCGATACAAAACCCCAACGGTTACGGTTGCTGAACTGCAACTCTAGCGGCAATTTTAGTTTCCGGTTTTTCATAAGATACCTCCTCCATACATTAGATTGAAACTCTAGGGTGCTACCCCTACGCAGGGGCGCATTATTTTATTAGAAGATCAAAAAACCGACGTAAGGGCGCCGGCGGCAACGGGGTAATCTCAACAAGATTAGTAATGAAATAACATCAGCCTGAAAACCCGCGGTACTCTGCGGTAAATGCAAAAATCTTGCCAAGCTAAATAAACTTTACTTGGGCAAAGACGCCTCTTCTTTAGGCCAATGTAGGAGCAAAGCAGCAGCGTGCTGGCACTGTAATAAAATAGTGTACTTGTCAGTATTAAAATAAGTTGTGCAAGGCCTTAAATTCAGAAATTTTTCAAAGCCGATGGTATTGGGTAGCAGGTATTCTGTTTTTGGCCTGTTTTTCCAAAAATAGGCCTAAAACAGGTTTTTAGATATCCTTGGTCTGGTCCCTGATTTTGTCGCGCAGATGGTTGAGGTTGGTTTGCTCACTTTTCTGTTTCTCAAGCGATTCTAACTCTTGCAGAAGCAACTGCATGTCGGCTAGATAAGCGGCACGGTCTTTCTTTAGGCTTTCCTCATGGTTTTGATCTGGATTGCTTGTTTTAAAAACGTTACCCTCGCCATATATAACCCATCTGGAATTTAAATCCGGCAGTTTTTTCAGAAACGCCAATAAATCATCCATAGCGTATTCATGCCCTTGCACAATGCAGCCCACCAAAGCTGGTTCTGTGGCGGTTAACACGCTTAATTGGTAAAGATCTAACTCCTTTATCCGCATGTAAAAGTTTAGGCGGGCGCTTATTTGCTGTAGATTAACGGCCATATACTTTGGTCAATAAATGGTAAAA
>JBBSSO010000246.1:0-4229 GCA_038241905.1 Cytophagales bacterium
AATGTTGGTGCGGGTGTTCAATTGGCTCAGGGTAGAACTCTCGCGGGTGGGGTGAACGCGGTTAGACAAGAACAGGTACACCAACTCGTTTTCTGGGTCAATCCAGGAGTAGATGCCCGTAAAACCCGTGTGCCCGAAAGAGCTGGCCGGGGCGCTAGGAGCGGCATTTCCGTTCTTGGAACCGGGTCTGGACGGACGGTCAAAGCCGAGGGCGCGGTAATTGTCTGGGCAGAAAACGCATTTGCTAAACGTGCTCACGGTGTTGCCCGCAATAATCTGCTTCTTGCCGTAGGTACCGTCTTGGAGGTACATTTGCATCACTTTGGCCAAGTCGTTGGCGTTGCCGAACAAGCCAGCGTGGCCGCTTACACCGCCTAACATAGACGCGCCTTCATCATGCACCGTGCCGTGCAGCAACTCTTTCCGGAACAAAGAATCATATTCTGTGGGCACAATTCTAGCCAGCGGGTACTGCTTGTACGGGTTAAACGTGAGCGTGCTAGCGCCTAACGGCTGGTATATGTTTTCCTTTAGGTATTTTTCAAACGGCTGGCCCGTAATGCTCTCTACTACTTTGGGCGCTAAAATAAACGACAAGTCTGAATACACGTAACCGGGTTTCTCGTTCAACGGCGATTTTAAAATGGCATCATACACACAGTTTTTCAGGTCTTTGTGCATGTAAAGGTTCTGCGATACTTTATGCGGAAACTTAGCCGATGAATCTGCCGAAAACGTGTTGCGCTTAAACTTGCCGTTTGACTTTACCATGTCTTTCCAGAACGGAATCCAGGATTTCAGGCGGGCTTGGTGCGTAAGGATGTCGCGGTAGCGCAGGTTTTCTTTGTTGGTGCCTTTGGCCATGGGCAGGTAATCGCCTAGGGTGCGGTCAACATCAAAACGGCCTTCACCGCTCAGTTTCATAAAAGCCGCCAACGCAGTAGTAACCTTGGTCACCGAGGCAAGGTCATACAAATCAGTATTGGTAACGGGCGTCTGGTTGTCATAGGTGTGGTAGCCAAATGCTTTCTGGTAGATTATTTTGCCGTTTTTAGCTACCAAAACCTGAGCACCTGGCGTAGCACGGGCTGCAATGGCCTGAGCCACCAGCGAGTCAATGCCCGCCAGGTCGTTGGAATTTAAACCAACTGCCTCGGGCACCGAGTAAGCTAGGCGCATTCCGCCCTCGGTTATAAGGCCATCGGTTATCCGGAAAGTAGAAGAAACGTTCACGGGCAGTTTGCCTTTGGCACCCACTCCGCCGAAAATAATTTGGGCAGCCACGTCTTGGGTTAAATCGTTTTCTTGGTAAGTGGCCAGCACGCCGTGGGCTTTGTCAATGTCTTCAAAGCGCGTTAAGCTGTACACGTTGCCAAACACGCTTACCACCGTAGGGGTAGACTTAATCAGGTCTTTCAGGAACAGGTTCATTTCCGCGGTAATGCCAAACGTACCGCTTCCAGAGGCTTTTAATTGCAATTTATGCACGCCTACCAGCACTACATTATAGGCTTGAAGCTGCTCTTTTATTTTCTGGAGATCTGCAATAGAAGTGTTAGGTGCCAAAAAGAAGTTATCTACTTTGCCATACCGGGCCAGGCTGCGCTGAAACTCGGTTTCCACTGTGGTGCCCATGCTCAACGCGGCAATCTTTAAGGTATCCAGGTTCTGGAGCGGTAAAAGATTGTTTTTGTTCCGAAGCAGGGTTATAGACGCCTCGGTCAGTTGGCGGTTAATGTAGTCAGCGGTCGGGTTGTTGAGGTCTTCAATTAAGTGCTCAGTTTCAATGGGCTCCCATTTGTCAAGGCCTACCCACTGTTTGGCGGCCAACACCTTGCGTACGCGCTCGTCAATTTCGGCTTGGGTAATTTTTTTGTTTTGGATGGCTTTTTTAATTTCTTCAATGGTGGTTTTCACATCCATCGTATTCAAAAGCACATCATTCCCGGCCAGCAGAGCTTTTACGTCCACAATGCCAGGTTTGTAAAACTTGGCTACGCCTTGCATGTTCAGAGCATCGGTGAAAACCAAACCCTTGAAATTCATCTCTTTTTTGAGGAGGTCCGTCACGATGGATTTGGAGAGCGTAGAGGCCAGATTGGGCGTATTGTCTAGCACCGGAATGTTCATGTGCGCTACCATCAAACTTCCCAAGCCGTTTTTCATCAGCTCCCGAAACGGGTACAATTCCGTAGAATCTAGGCGCATTTTGGAGAAATGCAGCACCGGCAAACCGTAATGCGAGTCAACGTTGGTATCGCCGTGGCCCGGAAAATGTTTGGCGTTGGCCAGAATACGGTTGTCTTGCATGCCCTTCACGTAGGCCATCGCCTTGCGCGTAACGTTGTATTTGTCTTCGCCGAAGGACCGGAACCCAATAACCGGGTTGTTGGCGTTGTTGTTAATGTCAATAACCGGCGCAAAGTTTACGTGAATACCCATACGCTTGGCTTGGCGGGCAATTTCGGCGCCCATATCATAAATCAGGCTTTCGTCTGCAATGCCGCCCAACGCCATTTGGTACGGAAACCGGGTGGTGCTGTCAAGGCGCATGGCCAGACCCCACTCACCGTCAATGGTAATCATGAGCGGCACTTTGCTGTCGCGTTGGTAGCGGTTGGTCATGTTCGCTTGCCGCACCGGTCCGCCCTGAAAGAAAATCAGCCCGCCCACTTTGTAGGTATTAATGAGCTTGCCGATGGAGTCAATGTGCGCCTGGTTTTTGTTGGAGTACACCGGAATCATGATCAGCTGCGCGATGCGCTCCTCTACCGTCAAGGTTTTAAAAACCGAGTCTACCCATTTAGAGCCTTCCGGACCCAGAAACGGCGGATCAGTTTTGGGATTAAAGGCGGCCGCGGCCGATTTTTTAGCCACCGGGGCCGATTTCTTTTTAGACCGGGTTTGGGCCGGCAGTTGAAACGACGCCAGCAGCATAAGCAACACAAAGGCGAAGGAAAAAATCTGGTTCTTTTTCAAGGCAAATAGAGTAAAGTTCAAAAGGTAATAAGTTTCTGTTTTAGGCCTATTTTTCAGAAAACAGGCCTAAAACACGTTTTTTGTTTAGTCATATCGTCCCCCTTTGAAGGGGGATGGAAGAGTAGGTTTACGCCACCGCGCTGTTCAGTAATCTAATGGTTCCGGCGGACGCGTCAATCTCTGCTTCGGCGCCAACGGGCACAGTAAATTTGTGGGTAATGTGCCCAATCATGGCGCCGGAATAAACGGGTATTTTTAAGGGCTGCAAATGCTGTTCCAAAACTTCTTCTAGCGTAAGCGACCCATAACTGCCTTTGCCGGGCTCGCAGTCAGAGCATTTCCCGAACACCACGCCTTTTATGGCATCTAGCACGCCGGCCAGTTTTAGTTGCGTGAGCATGCGGTCCACGCGGTACACGCTTTCATTGGTGTCTTCTAAAAACAGGATGGCGTCTTTCCAGTTGGGCAAGAACTCAGATCCGATGATGGCCGTGAGCACCGTCAGGTTTCCGCCAATGAGTTTGCCGCGGGCCACGCCGGGCGTGATGGTGGTAACGCGGTCTTTGGTGATGGTTAAATTATCGCCCATCTCGCGCGGGTTCTGGAACGTAACGGCGGCCGCATCAAACAAGACTTGGTTAAAGGAATCAACGGAAAATTTGTTCCACGTGGCCGCACCCACGGGTCCATGAAAAGTGATTAAACCCGTTTTGGCATAAATCCCGATGAGAAGCGCGGTAATATCTGAGTAACCAATAAGGGGTTTGGGGTTCCGTTGGATGGTTTTGTAGTCCAGCAACGGAAGCAATCGGGCGCAGCCCCACCCACCATGGATGGCTAAAATACCCTGCACGCTTTTATCGGCAAACATGGTATTCACGTCTTCGGCGCGGGCCTGATCTGTACCCGCCAAGTAGCCCATGCGGTCAAAAACGTGTTTGCCCAATTTCACCTTTAGGCCCAGGGCTTCCATGCTTTCTTTGGTAATCTGGACTGCTTCTTTACTAAACGCCGCGCCCGCCGGGCAGATTAAACCAATTGTGTCGCCGGCTTTTAAGCGCGGCGGTCGGATGGTTTTGGGCGCTTTTTCTGCCCACGTGCCGGGTACAAAACCCAACAGCGGCACGGCAGCGGCCGCTAACGTAAGGGAGGTTAATACATCGCGACGGGTGCGGGAGATCATAGATGCCTCTTTAGGAATTAGGAAATCGGTTCTAAACCCTTAAATTACAGACTTTGTTGTATAGTAA
>JBBSSO010000247.1:0-4198 GCA_038241905.1 Cytophagales bacterium
TCATGGATTCTAACAGAATCGGGATTTCCTGTAAGTACAGATTAATCATCTGGGCCATACGGAGATCCGTTTTGGTAATCCGTTTCAGGTAATCAAAATTTACGTAGGTCAACGGTGTATCCGCGGAAACCTCGACTGGCAGAATCTCCGTTGGCTCCTGAGTTGAAGGCTTGGGCGCGTAGCGCGATTTTTTGATGTATTTAATTATTTTGCCGTACAGCAATCTGTCGTCAACCGGCTTAGATATGTAGTCATTCATACCCACCGCCCGGCACCGCTCCACGTCGCCGGTGGTTACATCGGCGGTAAGGGCAATAATGGGCGTTTTTAGGTTCATTTCTTTCCGGATGTGGGTGGTAGCGTCAAACCCGTTCATCACGGGCATTTGCAAATCCATCAAGATAATGTCGTAAGCAGTTGTTTGCAGCATATCAATCGCAATTTTGCCATTGGCGGCCACGGCCATCTCAAACCCGAAATCCTCTAGCAAGGTTTTCATTAAGAGCTGGTTAAGAGCAATGTCTTCTACCACCAACACCTTTACGTCTTTAAATCCGCCTTCTAGCTCAATGGATAAACCAAGGTCAGCCTCGGCTTTGTCTTGGGTTTTGCCGAAGCTCAAGATAAAGCTAAAAGTAGAGCCAACGCCTACCTTACTTGTAACCGAAACCGTGCCTCCCTGAGATTCTACCAGGTTTTTCACGATGGCCAAGCCCAATCCGGTGCCGCCGTACAAGCGCGTGGTGTCACTAGTAGCCTGCTGGAAAATCTCAAACACAGTGCCCGCCTTAGATTCTTCAATACCAATGCCGGTATCCGTAACCGAAAGCTCCAGAACTACATTTTCTTTGTCTTGCACCAACATTTTAGCGCCCACCGTAATTTTACCGGCAGTGGTAAATTTTACCGCGTTGCTGACTAAATTTAGAATAATCTGGTGCAATCGCACCGGGTCGCCTAGCAGAACTTCCGGAATTTTAGGGTCATATTCCATCACCAATTCAAGGTTGCGTTCCTGGATCTTGGTTTCAAATAAATGCACCATTGATAGAATAGAGGCAGATAGTTTAAAGGGAATTTTCTCAAACGTCATCTTACCGGAGTCTACTTTAGCCAGGTCCAGAATATCGTTGATGAGCACAATCATAGCGTCGCCACTCAGTTTAATGGCCGTGAGGTATTCGCGTTGCTTATCCGTCAGTTCAGTTTTTAAAACTACTTTGGTAAACCCGATGATGGCATTCATGGGCGTCCGGATTTCATGGCTCATGTTGCTCAAAAACTGCTGCTTGGCTTTGGTAGCGTCTTCGGCAATTTGGGTGGCACTTTCCGCCTTGGCTTGGGCTTCCTCGGCTAGCTCGGTGGCGAGTTCAGCAGCAATCTTGGCTTCTTTTAATTCGGTGCCAATCCGTTTTTGGTCAGTTACGTCGCGGGCTACAATTACCACGCCTAGCACCTCACCGTGGTCATTTTTGTAAACAGATCCGTTAAAAAGCACGTCGGTTAGCTTGCCATCCTGGTGTTGCAAAGTAAGCGGCGAGTCTGCAACTGCTTCCTTCGCGAAAACCTCTTGGTACACCTCGCGCGCCATTTGCGGCTCTGTGAAATAAGTAAAGAAATCTGACCCTTTCAACTCCTCGCGCGACTTGCCCGTAATGTTGACGGTGGCCTGGTTCATGTCGGTAATTTTGCCTTCTGGGCTGATGGTCACGAGCGGGTCAAGGCTGGCTTCAATAAGCCCCCGCGCATAGTTGGCAATTCTCAGTTCGGCGGCACGCTTAACTTTTTCATCGTTCTGAAAAGCAAGTTCCTTGTTGGCAATAACCAACTCCGCGGCGCGCATTTCCTTTTCGTTGTTCTGGAAAGCCAATTCTTCGTTAGCGACGCTTAGTTCTTGCGCGCGTTTTTCTTTTTCATCGTTCTGGAAAGCTAATTCTTCGTTGGCGATGCTCAGTTCATTGGCTCGCTTCTCTTTTTCATTATGTTGGAAAGCCAGTTCCTTGTTGGCGATGATTAATTCTTGAGCACGTTTTTCTTTTTCATCATTCTGAAAAGCCAATTCTGTATTGGCAATGACTAACTCGGCAGCGCGTTTTTCTTTCTCGTTGTTCTGAAAAGCTAATTCTTTGTTAGCGATGCTAAGCTCTTGGGCCCGTTTTTCTTTTTCATCGTTTTGGAAAGCCAGTTCTTTGTTGGCGATGCTAAGTTCTTGGGCGCGCTTCTCTTTTTCATCGTTCTGAAAAGCTAATTCCTTGTTGGCAATGCTTAGCTCATTGGCGCGCTTTTCTTTTTCATTGTGCTGGAAAGCCAGCTCTTTGTTAGCGATGCCAAGCTCAATGGCCCATTTCTTTTCAGCTATTTCGCGAGCTACCAATACTGCTCCTAGGTGCTCACCTTTATCGTTTTTGTACACAGATCCGTCCAGCAAAACTTGTGTAAGCTCGCCGCTAGTGTGGCGAAGCGTAAGCGGGGCATTGGTAACGGCGCCTTCGGCAAGCACTTGCTTAAACACCTCTTGCACTTGGTCCGGCTCCATAAAATATTCAAAGACGGCAGATCCTTCCAATTCCTTCCGGTCTACGCCCGTAATGGTGACGGTAGCTTCATTGGTGTCTATAATGTTGCCCTGCAGGTTGACAGTCACAAGTAAGTCTTGGCTAGCCTCAATTAAAATACGGTATCTTTTTTCGCTTTCCTTCATGACAATACTTGTACTTGCTTTGGTTAAAAAGCATTATTTTTTTGCTGATGTGCGATGGTAAATATTACCTAATCTGATTTTTAAATCCTAGGACAGATTATTTTGAGACAAGAGTATATTTCTCTTGCAAGCTACCATGCAGACAATCCTTGTAATATACAGCATTTAAGACTTTTTTAATATTATATTTCTGCTGGTGGATGGTTTTGTAACAAAAGGTTCTCTGTTAAGCCTTACGGTAAAAGTCTGTTTTCGGCCTGTTTTTTCAAAAACAGGCCGAAACCAGACTTTTATTTACGAAAAGCATTTTTCAAACTTCCGTAGAACTGCATTGATTTACTGCTTCTTGCCAACCAAAACGAAGACACAACCGAAGGAAGTTATCAGGGAGCGGCGCAAATATATTAATATTGTTTCCATTGAACGGCTGATTAAACACAAGAGAGTGGGCGTGCAGCAGCATAGAAGAGCTGTTTAATTCTTCCAAAAACATGCGGTTATGGCGCCAGTCGCCGTGCTTTTTATCCCCGATGATATAATGCCTCAAATGCGCGCAATGTTTCCTTATTTGGTGCATGCGGCCTGTCTCCGGCGTTAGCTGTACCAAACTATAACGCGCCGTGGCGTAGCGCCCCACTGGAATGGGCAGTTCAACGGTAGCTAATCGGGTAAAATGGGTAATGGCCTCTTGTGCTTCTTTGTGAGCGTGGTCTTTGTCGGGCTGAATGGGATGGTCAACGGTGCAATTTTCAGGAGCATAGCCGCGCACCACAGCCAGATACTTTTTCTCCGTTTTTCCATCGGCAAAATCCTTCGCCAAAGCAGCCGTCGCCTCCGCCGATTTAGCGAAAAGCAATACCCCCGACGTGCCGCGGTCTAACCGATGGACTGCGTGCACCCGGTAACCCAATTGGTCACGGAGCATCTGCAGCGCAAATTCCTTTTTCTCTTCGGCAATGCGGGTGCGGTGCACCAGCAGCCCGCCGGGTTTGTTGATGGCCACGTACTGCGCATCTTCATAAAGTATTTCCAGCACTTTTTGGTCTAATATCTATGTTTCAGGAGCAAATTACGCTTTTTTTAACCCGCGTGCGGGCCTTAAAGTGCTTACGCCGGAAGGCCTTGCCACAGCGCTTCTATTTCTATCGGCAATAAGGGTCGCCATTGTCCGGCAGGTAAATCTCCCAATTCCAAAGACTTTATTCTGGTCCGGACCAAGCGCGTGACGCGATACCCCAATTTGTGACACATCCGTCTTATTTGCCGGTTTAGGCCCTGTGTTAATACGATGGTAAAGGAAGTTTCATCTAATTGAAGCACGGTTGCCGGTCGGGTAACCTGCCCTAGAATGTCAATGCCGTTGGCTAGTTGCAGTAGAGCAGCTGGCGTAAGCACCGCATCAACAGTAACGAAATATTCCTTTTCTTGATGGCTATGGGCATGGCTCAGCTTGTTGAAAACTTGCCCATCGTTGGTGAGCAGCATCAACCCTTCAGA
>JBBSSO010000248.1:0-4193 GCA_038241905.1 Cytophagales bacterium
GGAAGATAGACAGGCAGATTCTTTGCGACTGCAAGGCGTAATAGCTGAATTGAACAAGCGGTTTGCGGTCCTCAAAGAGGCCAACATTATTGTGGTTTCGCCGCCGGCCATTCCGGGCTTGGGTCAATCTGGAGGTTTCAGTTTTGTGTTGCAACAACGCACCGCCGGCGATATTAAGGAAATGGAAAAGGTAATGGGGCAATTTTTAGGAGCAGCCAACCAGCGGCCCGAGATTGCCATGGCTTACAGTTTCTTCAATACCCGCACGCCCGGCTACCACGTAGAAGTGGACCGCGAAAAAGTAAAAAAACTAGGCCTGAACCTGACCGATGTATTCTCAACCATGTCGTCTTACATGGGGAGCCGCTACATCAATGACTTTACGCGCTACGGCCGTAATTACCGGGTGGTTGCTCAGGCCGACACGGCATTCCGGATGGATATTAAATCTCTGAACCAGTTTTACGTCCTTAACCGGCAAGGAGAATCAGTGCCGCTGAGCGCGTTGGTCACTACCAAAGTGGTGGAAAATCCGTCGGTGATTTCGCATTACAACTTGTTCCGATCCATTGATATTTCTGGGAGCGCGGCCCCGGGGTACAGCAGCGGGCAGGCTTTGCAAGCGCTCGAAGAAGTGGCAGCTCAAACCTTGCCCGCCGGCTACGGATATGATTTCTCAGGCCTGAGTCGCGAAGAACTATCGGCGGGAGGCAGCACGCTGTACATTTTTGGCTTGTCTATTGTGCTGGTGCTGCTGTTGCTGGCCGCCCTATATGAAAGCTGGAGCGTACCGTTTTCCATCATGTTTGCCATTCCGCTGGGTATGTTTGGGGCTATTTTAGCCTTAACCTTTCTCCCGAAACTAGACAACAACGTGTACGCCCAAATTGGCATGATCACCCTCATCGGCCTGGCCGCTAAAAACGCTATTCTGATTGTGGAGTTTGCCAAAGAACGCGTTGACCGCGGCATGGAGCTGATTGAGGCTACTATTGAGGCGGTGCAACTACGCCTGCGCCCCATTATTATGACGTCGCTGGCCTTTATTTTGGGAGTAACACCGTTGGTGCTGGCATCGGGAGCAGGAGCAGTTTCTCGGCAAACTATTGGCTGGGTGGTGATTGGCGGAATGCTGGCCGCTACGTTCCTGGCTATTTTCTTTGTGCCGGTGCTGTACGTGGTCATCACGCGACTAGCCTACGGCAAAAAAGGCCTGGCCGCACTCCGCGAGAAACACCAAGGCGTAGATGATGATCACGCCTAAAAACCTGTTTTAGGTCTCTTTTTCGGAAAACAGGCTTAAAACAGAAATAAGAAAGCTTTGGCTGCAGAGGTCAAGGCTTTCTTATTTCTCTGCCTCCGGCGATGACGTTAATAAAAACGTGTTTTCGGCTTGTTTTCGAAAAAACAGGCTGAAAACAGGCTCCCAACTTACTTTAACAAAACCCTGCATGGCTGCTTTCCAGCGCTTCTTCTCATTTAAGAACATCCTATTCGGCATTGGTTTTTACCAAATGGCTGGTGGCTTGCTGGGTTTGGGGTTGTTTGTAAAGCTTTTGCCGCAACTTAATCAACCAGCGGGCACTACGTGGGTGGGCATTGGATTGGCGGCGGCGCTGTATCTTTTCTCCGTAGCCTGCGGTGGGGCCCTACTCCTCCACACCCGGAATTCCGTCAACTGGTCCATCGCCAACCAAGGTTTGCAAGTCGTGAGTTTTGGAATAGCGGGGTTTGCCTACAATTATGTGGCAGGTATAAAACTGGGCATGGCCCTAAATTTTGGAACCGAATGGGTTTTTAAATTCCGGTTCTCGGTATCGTCTTTTCAGTTTATGATCAACGCGGCGGGAGCCGCTTCTTTTGTGGGCATTAATTTAGTTGCGCTGCTGCTGCTTTATCTTTTAGAAAAATCGAAGGATACGGATTATGGGAACGGCATGCCAACTTAAATTCCAAAATTGAGTTGTTGTGGCTATTAAAATTACGTGCTGTTTTAGGCCTCTTTTTCTAAAAACAGGCCTAAAACAGCGAAATAAAAAGTTTAGTGACGATGTAAGAATTTGCTCTAAACGATAAAAAGCCAGCCCCAAAAAGGAGCTGGCTTTTTATCGTTTTAGAAAGCAAATTAATTCCTACTTCTTCTACTACTTTCCCGGGCCGGTGCCGCGTCAGTCGATGTCCTGGTCCGCTGTGCCGGTTGCGCGCGATCCCCAGATTCTGACCGAGATTTTCTTACCTCTGGCTGCGGCGCGGCTGGCGTGTTGCCCGAAGGCCGCGGTTCGTAATTCCTGCTTGGCAAATTCTGCACTTGCCGTTCTCTGGCAGCAGGCCGAGCCGTTTCCCGCGCGTTTTGAGCCGCGGGTGCTGCTGCATCTCTATAGTTTGGCACCGCAGTTCTGCCCGCTGGCTCAGCTGTCCTAGTTTCATTCCCCGCAGGTGAAGTTCCTACAGAGCGTTGCCTTCTCACTGGCACCGGTTGCTCTGAATTATTTGGTTGCGCTGCGGCTCTCTCTTGGTACGTTCTATTTTCCGACGTGCGAGTTCTGGTGCCTGTTTCTGAATTGGACGAAGAAACGCCTTCAGAAGTAACGCCATCAGTAGATCTTGTGCGGCCCGTTCTGGTGGATGCGGGACTTTCTGCGTTGAAACGGCTCCGTGGTGCAGCATTCTGGCGTGCCTCTACTTTAGACGGAACCTCCGTTTTTTGGGCATCAACGGCTGGCCGGTACATCCGCAGGGAGTTCCCCGCAACGGCTGATCTGCCCGGTCTGCTGTCGTTTTCTACCCGATGCACGTTTGCTTTTCGGTTAGTAGCCCTTTCTATATCTTGGTTACGAGGTCCGTACACGTATTTCCGGTCATCGCGCTCATAGTAATTGTTGATGATGGTAGTATGGTGGTAAATGTTGACCACGCGGGTTCTGGGAACGTAATAACTGTAAATCCGCGGGCTGCTGATGTAACGGACTGGCACAAATATCCAGCGGTGCACGGGCATAATGTACGTTACTCGGGGCCCCATCGGCGCCCAGCCGTAATAGCCGTTGTTGTGCCGCCAATCTACCCAAGCTGGTCCCCAATCTTGGCCCGGCACCCAGAGCCAGCCAAAATAATCGTCAAACATCCACCGGCCATAATGGAAAGGCGCCCAACCCCAGTCGTAGTCAGACACCCAGGTATTGCCGTACTCGGTCATGACCCAGTGCCCGCGGGTGGCATAGGGCTGAAAATCATCTTCCACGCGAGGCGCCCACACGTAGCCGTACTCCGGATCATTGACCCAGCGGCCGTAGGGGCTCAATTCATCGTAAAAAGTCTGGAAGGAAACCCTTTCGCCGGGGCGTGCTTCGGCAGTTTGGCTCCCGAGCAAACCGAGCGCCAGGAAGATGGCTAATCCAAAAGCGCGGATGGTGGTGATTAACGTTTTCATAAGTGAAAGAGGGCTGCGCTAAGTTTTAAACCCACGGGGGAGGTAGGTCCACAGACTCAGCTGATACATAAAAAAGGTTTCTGGTGATGGTAATCTGCTCTAAATATGAGTCTTGGTGCTGCATCGGCCTTGGCCAAAAATAAATCATTTATCAATGTTAAAAAGTGCGCTTAAAACTCAACCAAGCACTATCCAAACACCTTGCCAGAATTCTTGTTAGGGAATATCTGAAAGCCTTTCTTGACCAAGTGTCAATCGCCTTAAAATCAGGAAAGAAAACCATTTTTCAATGGCTGAATGTTTTCTGTTTTAGGCCTGATTTTGGGAAAACAGGCCTAAAACAGAAATGAAAAGACTTTTTTCAAATCAGTTTTCTGGTATAGAAAAAATTTTTAGTCTGATGTTTTCCTGGCGTTCTGTTTCCGGCCTCCTTTTAGAAAAACAGGCCTAAAACAGCCTATTGATTGAAACAAGCAAGTAGTAAAGGCATTTATAAGTCGTGAATTTGTAGCCAAATACATGCCGGTAATCGTTGAGGTTGAAGCTGTTAAAAATATATTATAAATATTTAGTTCTCAATTTAGAGAACTAAAGAAACTATCCCTTACCTTTGTGCTGTTCTAAACCAAAATAAGGAGAACAACGTGACGAATTTAACGCCGGAGCAAAAGCAGTTGATTGAGAAGATTGGCATTTACCATGAGCAGCAGGGCTTTCCGCCCGTAACGGGCCGCATCATGGGTCTTCTCTATGTGTCTGACCA
>JBBSSO010000249.1:0-4188 GCA_038241905.1 Cytophagales bacterium
CGACTACCACATGGGTTCCGCCGCCGAAAATACCGCCAAAGAAATGGGCATTACCCGCGAAATGCAGGACGAATACGCCATCAGTTCTTATAAAAAAGCAGCTGAAGCAGCCAAGGGCGGTTTCACCAAAGATGAAATTGTTCCGGTAGAGGTTCCTCAGCGCGGCAAAGACCCTATTTTAGTTTCTGAGGATGAGGAGTTTAGCAAAGTAAATTTTGAAAAAATTGCCAGCCTGCGTCCTGTATTTGACAAAGCCGGAACCGTTACCGCCGCCAATGCCTCTACCTTAAACGACGGTGCCGCCGCGGTTTTGCTCATGAGCCGCGAAAAAGCCGAGGAGCTTGGTCTGAAACCCATTGCTAAAATCTTGGGCTTCGCCGATGCCGAACAAGACCCCAAATGGTTTACTACCACTCCGGCCCTAGCCATCCCGAAGGCTTTGAAAGCCGCGGGCGTTGAGGCGTCTGACGTTGATTTTTATGAGATAAACGAGGCTTTCTCAGTGGTGTCTATTGCTAATAACCAGAAACTTGGCTTAGAAGGCGACAACGTGAACGTGTACGGCGGTGCAGTTTCTTTGGGCCATCCGCTGGGCGCTTCCGGTGCCCGGATTGTAACCACACTCATTAATGTGCTGCACCAAAAAGGCGGCAAAATTGGCGTTACCGGCATTTGCAACGGCGGCGGTGGCGCCTCTGCCATTGTGGTAGAGAAAATGTAATTACTGGGCTGTTTTAGGCCTGTTTTTCGAAAAACAGGCCTAAAACAGCTCAAAACCCAACTTTTATACTAAGCTCAAAGGCCTTACGTTCTAATGTAAGGCTTTTTTCATGCTATTTTGCGCTTATGCTACGGATGCTTTTTGTTTTTTGTTTTCTTCAATGCTGCGCCTTCCTCGCGGGAGCGCAAACCCGGCAGGTCATCACGTATTATGATTCTTTGCAGTTGGCGGTGAAGGAAGTGTACTACATCAAAACCCAGCCAGATACGGTTTTACACGGCTATTTCCGGAAATATTATCCTACTGGCGAGCTGGAAGCGTTTCTAAAAATAGTGGACGGCCAGCGCGATAGTATTTACACCGAGTATTTCCCGACCGGAAAAGCCAAACTGACCGTTCCTTACCAAAACGGCAAGAAAAACGGAGCGTTTGTAGCCATTTATCCCAACGGAAATTTATTGCAAGAGGGTTTTTATAAAAACGATGTCCAGACCGATCTCTTCAAAAGCTACTATGAAAACGGGCAACTGAAACAAGAAAGCACTTTTTCAAACGGTTTTCCGGAGGGCGAAATCAAAGAATATTTTCCGGACGGCACTCTGAAATCTGCCATCACCTACCAAAACAAAACCCAAACCGGCCCCGCCCGAACGTTCCACGCCAACGGGGCAGTAGAAACTGAGACAACCTATAAAAACGGGATGATTCTGGGCGACATTAAAACCTATTATGACAACGGCCAATTAGAAACGGAAACCATCGCCCAGGGGGCCAACAAACCCGCCCGTTTCAAAAGTTATTACCGCTCCGGCAAACGCATGACCGAAGGCGCCGTGTTGGCCGGCAAACCCCACGGACTTTCCATATCATACTACGAAAGCGGCCCCAAGAAAAGCACTGTTACGTTCGCGAAGGGCATCCGGATGGGTGAGTATTTGGCGTGGTACCCAGATGGCACGTTGGAGCAATCGGTTACCTACGCCAACACCGAGCGCGACCGCAAAACCCGCACCTACCATCCTAATGGCACATTAGCCATCCAAAATGAATACAAAGACAACAAACCTTTGGGCACTTGGCAGGAATATTATGCTAATAAACAGCTGAAAGAAACCCGGAGTTTTAAAAACGGCCGACTGGCTGGTGAGGTAATTACCTATTTTGAGAATGGGCAGGAAGCGTCTAGAACCACGTACTTAAACAACAAAATTATTGGCGCTGAGATCACGTATTTTCCATCGGGCAACGTTAAAACCGAGACGCTCTACCGCGACGGTCAGAAATTTGGCACCTACAAAAAACTCTACGAAAACGGTAAAACCGAAGTAGCCGGCACTTACCACTTCAACCGCCCCGTAGGGACTTGGACGTATTTTCACGAGAACGGCAAAGAAGCCCGCACGTTGGAATATTTGAACGGCAAAATTGCGTCAGAGAAAGTGCATTAAGTAAGTTTGGAATGCTTGAATCCCACCCCCACCCATCCGAGGCGGGGAGTTTTTCCGGGACTTTTTTAAAAGACATTGTCTAAACTGAATACTTTCAAACAATTAGCATCGATTTAAAAAAATCATTTAGAGCTTGTTTAAGTTTTGATTTTGCCGGCGAAAACAGGAAGCGAAAGGTTCTGACTAAGCATTTTTTGAGCAACATAGCAGCGCTATGGTGCGAGAAAAAGGCGAAGTCAGGTTCTTTTGACGCCTGTTTGTAGCGCAAAAGACAAATTTAAACATGCTCTTAGGCTAAAAAAACGTGTCAACGTCCGCTTTTCCATCCTGCGCTTTGCGCGATATTTTACAAGTTTCCTCTCTCTGTAATCTTTTCAATCTCTTCTGTTTTAGGCCTGTTTTTCAGAAAACAGGCCTAAAACAGAAAACTTACATCGCGGTACGATGAAAAAGAAAACAGAAAAACTAAGTGGCACGTTTTCGGCCTGATTATCAGAAAACAAGCTAAAAACTCAAAAAAAACTATAGTCAAAAGCGGATAAAAAATTTCCATCCTTGGGTTTAACCCCGTACTTTAGTCCCCAAAACCAGATACTACCTGCCATGACGGACGCCCGCTTGCCAACTTCTATCCGCACCAATTGGTCCATGGATGAAATTCGCGCCATTTACCACAAACCCGTGCTGGAATTAATGCTGGAAGCCGCGCAGGTGCACCAGCAGTTTCAAGCTACCGGTGAGGTTCAAGTTTGCACGCTGCTTTCCGTAAAAACCGGCGGCTGTCCCGAAGATTGCTCCTATTGCCCCCAAGCTGCCCGCTACCACACCGATGTACCGGTTCACAAACTTTTAAGCAACGAAACCGTCTTAAATGCCGCTCAACAGGCCAAAGACGGCGGTTCTACCCGTTTCTGCATGGGCGCCGCCTGGCGCGAAGTCCGCGACAACCGCGACTTTGACCGCGTTTTGGAGATGGTAGAAGGCGTCAACCAAATGGGCTTGGAAGTGTGCTGCACCCTGGGCATGGTGAACGAATACCAGGCCGAGCGGCTCAAACAGGCCGGCCTCTACGCCTACAACCACAACCTAGATACGTCAGAAGAAAATTACAGCAACATTATTACCACGCGCACCTACGGAGATCGGCTAGAAACCATCCACAATGTCCGCAACGCGGGCATCTCAGTGTGCAGTGGCGGCATTATTGGCCTGGGCGAAACCGATAGCGACCGCATTGCTATGTTGCACGTGCTCAGCAACTTGCCCCAACACCCAGAAAGTGTGCCCGTTAACGCGTTGGTACCGGTAGAAGGCACGCCGTTGGCCCAGCAGCCGCGCGTGAGCGTTTGGGAAATGGTGCGCATGATTGCCACGGCCCGTATTCTTATGCCCCAAACCATGGTGCGCTTGTCCGCCGGACGGCAAGAAATGACGGTGGCTGAGCAGGCGCTTTGTTTTCTGGCCGGCGCCAATTCCATCTTCTCTGGAGAAAAATTACTGACCACCCCCAACCCCGGCTTCGCCGATGACAAAGCCATGTTTGAATTGCTGGGTCTAACGCCGCGCAAATCATTCAAAGAATCAGCTAGCTGCGGTGCGCCGGTGGCAGAAGATTCTCTGACCGAAGAACTTACCGCTCTTTAGTTGTATGCAAATCCCAGAGCGGCTGCAGCAGCAACTAGAAGCGCGGGAGCAAAAAAACACCCTGCGTTCTCTTTCTGCACCTCGGCCCAATCTGGTAGATTTCAGCTCCAATGATTATCTCGGGCTAGCCCGATCTCAGAAATTAGCGCAGGCCATTGCCAAGGAAATAGGCGACCAGCCCGCCCACGGCGCAACCGGCGCTCGACTTTTAAGCGGAAACACATGTTACGCGCAAGCGCTAGAAAACCAAATTGCCACGTTTCATGACGCCGAGGCAGCGCTGCTTTTCACCTCGGGCTACGCCGCCAACACCGGTTTTTTCTCGGCGGTACCGCAGCGCGGCGACACCATTTTTTACGACCAAGCCTGCCACGC
>JBBSSO010000250.1:0-4168 GCA_038241905.1 Cytophagales bacterium
ATGGAGAAAATGGCGGCCGAATATGTTCGGAAGGAAAAACCTCTACGCCAGCGCCTGCGAGATTTAGACATGCAAGACCTGCTGAATCTGGAACTGAGCAATAGAAACATTTTGCCACCCTACCACATAGAACTGCAAACCAAGGAAGCGCAAGATTTTGTACTCGCCACCCATAATTCTGCTCCAACTCAGTTAGCTGGTTCTTACCAAACACGACTTTTCCCCAATGATGTCCTGACCACTCCCAGCTTTTTGCTGCTTAAGTTCCCCAACCGACAAGCGGTGATATGGCAGAAACTGGTGGTGCCCACGTTTATTTCTGGTTTGTTCACGCTTATTATTTTGGTGACCTTTTATTTTACGCTGTCCACTATTTTGCGGCAAAAGAAAATATCTGAGATCAAAAATGATTTCATCAACAACATGACCCATGAGTTTAAAACGCCTATCGCTACTATTTCCTTGGCTTTAGATGCTCTGGTGAACCCCAAAGTGCGAGAAGATAAAGTGCGCGTAGATTATTACGCCGGCATTATTAAAGATGAAAACCGCCGCATGCACCAGCAAGTGGAAAAAGTACTGCAGACGGCCCAAATGGAACGCAACAAATTACAGCTAGCTGTTGAACACATAGATGTGCACCAACTCATAAAAAAAGCCGCTGAACCGTTTCAACTGCACGTAGAAAAGCGCCAAGGCACGCTTGCATTAAAATTAGACGCACCCCAGCCGGTGGTGTGGGCAGATCCGAGCCATTTGGCCACCGTACTTGGTAACTTATTAGACAACGCCAATAAATATTCACCCAACCCACCCAATATTGCGGTGCAAACGGCCATGAATTCTAAAGGCTTGCAAATCTCGGTAGAGGACCAAGGCGTTGGAATGACTAAGGACTCGCAGAAAAGGATATTTGAAAAGTTTTACCGCGTGCCCACCGGCAATGTGCACAACATCAAAGGTTTCGGGTTGGGTTTAAGCTACGTGAAAGATGTCATTGATGCGCACGGCGGCGAAATTCAACTGCGCAGTTCCCTAGGCCACGGCAGTAAATTTACCGTCTGGTTGCTGATTCAAAAAGCTCAATCGTAAGAAAAAATCTCTAATCCATCGCTATGGAAACTCCCGCCACCCGACTACTTTTAGTTGAAGATGATCCTAACTTTGGAACGGTTCTAAAAGATTATCTGGAGCTGCACGATTATACAGTCGTGCTTTGCACCGATGGATTGCAGGGCTATAAGATGTTCCAGAAAGAGCCCTTTGATGCATGTCTTTTGGACGTCATGATGCCTCTAAAAGACGGATTTTCTTTAGCCCAAGACATTAAAAAAGCCAGCCCTCACCTGCCCGTTATCTTCTTGACGGCCAAGTCCATGAAGGCAGACATGCTGGAGGGTTTCCGGATTGGAGCCGATGATTATATTACCAAACCCTTTGACTCAGAAATTCTATTGTGCAAGTTGAAGGCCATCTTACAGCGTAGTCAGGCTAATACCGAGACTGAGAAGCCTGCTTTCACGGAATACCAATTGGGCCAGTTCCATTTCAATTTTAAGACGAGGCAAATAACCGCCCCCGGCAGTACGCAAACACTATCGCCTAAAGAAGCGGAGTTGCTTCTACTTTTTTGCCAGCATGTTAATGATGTGTTGCCGCGGGAAGTGGCTTTGACTAAAATCTGGGGGAAAGAGAATTACTTTACCGCCCGCAGCATGGACGTTTTCGTGACTAAGCTCCGGAAATACTTAAAAGCTGATCCTGCCGTGGAGATTGTGAACGTGCACGGCAACGGCTTTCGGTTACTGGCGCCAGAAATGAAGAAAGAAGTTTAGAGTTTGTTTAAACTTTTGGTAGATTATTCAAACTGCAGCGACACAACCCTACCCCTACGAGGAGAGGAGTTTTAATGGCATTTAAGAAATTGAGCTGGTTTAAAATAAGTCTTTTGCTGCTTGATTTCTTTGGTGAGGCATGCGTTTTCGGCCTTTTTTTTGAAAAACAGGCCGAAAACAGTATAATCTTTTCCGCTAGATCCATCGTCAGAAACTTGGCTGCCAGTTGCGGAGCCGGTAATTTCTTTTCATCTTCACGGCTTCAACTTCATCATATATTATAGAATACTATGTCGCGCATTGCCATTTTTCCGGGTTCCTTTGATCCATTTACCAAAGGCCATTATGACGTGGTGCAGCGCGGCAAAGAGTTGTTTGACGAGGTTATTATTGCCGTAGGCAACAACAGCAGCAAGAGCCGGTACTTTGCCATTGAAGAAATGATAAAAACGATGGAAGGCGTTTTTGCAGAAAGCCCAACCGTGCGGGTGCAGTCCTACAAGGGTCTAACCGCCGATTTTGCCAAAGAGGTAGGCGCGCGTTTCTTGCTCCGGGGCCTCCGGAATACTACTGATTTTGAGTACGAAAACACCATCGCGCAAGCGAACCGCCACGTAAACCCTGAATTGGAAACGGTTTTTCTAATCACCTCGCCCAGCCTGGCCTACATCAGCTCATCCATAATCCGGGAGATTCACCGCTTTGGCGGCAATGTGCAGGATTTTATTCCTTTCCCCCTTTCAGAACTGCCCGCAGGTAATCCCGAATAACAAATTGAATGGACGCATAAGACTCTGGCAGCACTTCTAGGACTTCATCGGGCGTCATCCAACGCACTTCTTCAATATATTCTTCGGCCTGGGGTTTCATGTAGGTATCGTCCAGGCACTGCATGGTAAACCAGCTGGTTTTCTTGAGTATTTTTTTGCCTTTGAACGCGTACGAATGCCAAGTGTTGGGCAGGGCGCCCGTAATGGCCACTTTAATATTACACTCCTCTTCTACTTCGCGCAGCGCGCCCAGGGTATCATCTTCGTTTTTGTTGAGCTTGCCTTTGGGCAAATCCCACATGCCTAGGCGGAACATCATCAGAATTCTACCGTCTTTCACCACCAAGCCACCCGCGGCTTTTATAATCTTAAACTGATCTTTGAGGTGGTCAATGAGCGTGTCTTTTTTCTCGGTTAGCAGCGTAAGCGAATCTAGTTTTTTAAGCTTTTTTACTTCCATTAAACGCACCAATCGGTCTATGAGCGCAGAATCGGCATCGCGGAAGAGCACGTTTCCAGCCAAGTCTTTGGAGGTAAATTGGCCGTCTTTATCTAGCACTACATCATACTTGTGCTTAGAAATTTTATCACTGGTTTTTTTAATAATCAGTGGGATGTCATTGATAAAGACATTCATGGGTAGTGGAGCGCTAAAGTAAGGAGCGTGACTGGTTGCAAAATAAGAAAGAATTTAATCAAGGCACAAGGCCATTTTGTTCGGAAAAGGAAATAGGTTTTGTGTATTTTCGCCGATGCCTCATTCAGAAACCGCCGCCCAGGTTGCGGCTTACCTGTTGGAGACCCAGGCCGTGCGCCTGCGCCCCGACCAGCCGTTTAAGTGGAGTTCCGGCTGGAACTCCCCCATTTACTGCGATAACCGCGTTACACTGTCTTTCCCGCTCATCCGGACGTATCTCAAAAACGCCCTGGCACAAGCCATAATCAGTCATTTTCCGGACGTGCAGGCCATTGCCGGCGTCGCGACGGCGGGCATTGCCCAAGGTGCGTTGGTCGCCGATGTTCTGGATCTGCCCTTCCTATACGTGCGCCCCGAGCCTAAAAGCCACGGCATGGGCAATCAAATTGAGGGACGATTAGAGCCCGGCCAGAAAATTGTGCTGGTTGAAGACCTTATTTCTACGGGCGGAAGTTCCTTAAAATCGGCGAAAGCCATTACTGCGGCCCACGGCGAAGTGATCGGGATGGCTGCTATTTTCACCTACGGTTTCTCGCAAGCGGCCCAAAATTTTGCGACAGCCCAGATTCCGCTGGTTTGCCTCAGTGACTACGAAGCCCTGCTTAGAGTAGCTACTGAGAAAGATTATATTCAAGACGATGCCTTAGAAGCTCTCAGCCAATGGCGGCAAGCGCCCGAGAAATGGGTAGGTTAAGCGCGAGATATAATTTGGAATTTTAAGATAAAGATACGCGTGAGCCAGTATTCTGTTTTCGGCCTGTTTTTCAGAAAACAGGCCGAAAACAGATGTTGCTTTCTATGGTTTTTTCCCATCACCCAAAAGCTTTTTAAAAAGTGAAAATAGGCCTTCTTTCTGATACCCACGG